>NZ_QPLS01000006.1:0-262486 GCF_003665955.1 Halorubrum sp. Atlit-28R | reverse complement strand
CGTTGAGTCGGCTTGTTTCCATCAACATTGTCAAGCGCCTCTTGGAGTTCTTCGACGGAGATCTCGTTGAGGTGATCCATTACAGGCAACATATCTCTCTGAGTAAAAAGTTCTACCGACTACTATAGGTCGCGCCTTCGGAATCACTCAGCAATCGGTTCAGCAGGCGATGGATGAGTTAGAAATTACGGTGCGGACGGGTCGAGAGAAATCCACCGCCGTCGGGCGAAATCAAAAACTCCTTGCGGACTTCGAGGAGGAGGACCCCGCAGGACTTGAGGACTTCATCTGAGGGGCGGCCCGCCTCTTACTTCATTTAAGTACCATAGTAGACGTTAGTTCATATACCTGGGGCGGCGGTGAAGTACGTCCGAGCGGAGGCGGAGCGGTGCGGGAGATTACTGCGGTGAGAGTGAGGGCCGTTGAAGGGCCACGAACGTGACGGATTTTTACGTATTCAAATCGGCATAGCCGCGGCTCCGTCGTATTTGATGTACGAAAAACGAGTCGCAGAAAAGCGTGTGTGGGGCGGACGGAACCACCCAACTGCGGACTGCGGACTCAAACATGAGCGCAGGGACCCAACACCTGCGGATGCCGAACGACGGCATCGGACGGGGGCGGTCATCGAGCACCAATCTCTCGCCCTCAGTGGTCAACACGTCGAGCACCACGTATAAAGCGGGGCGCGCTTATTCTCCGTCGCTCTCCTCCTTCTCCTTTAGGTACTCCCGATGTTCCTTGATTACCGATAAGAACTCCTCAGCCTCCTCCTCACCGAAATCAAACTCCCGCTCATCTACGTCCCCGCGGGGGTCAACGTAACTGGCGGAGAACCGATATTTGCCCTTGAGTTGGTTGAATACGTCGTATAAATCGGAGTTTCCTGGCCCCATATTAACGAGGTCCGAATATCGGGCTTGCACGTCCCCGTGGGTTTCCGCGGACCACCCCATGAAAATCACTTCAATCTTCATCATCCGCTCCGCCGCGTGGAAGGCATTTTCAACGAACGCCCGCCATAACTCGTTCTTCTCGGCGTACTCCGCCGCTTCGATGAATTGGTCCGCCGCCTCTAATAGCGGCTCTTGGTACGAGCGGTTTTTCCTGAAATCGAAGTTGAATATCCATCCAACCGCTTCGTTCCTTGCGACCGTCACATGGCCGTAATCCTCTTGCTCATCATCTAGTATCACCTCCTCGAACCCGTCGATTTGGTCCGCGTGGATGGGGTCCCCTGCTTCTACTGATTCACCCTCTTTCAGGCGGACCATCATCTTGATTTCAGCATCATCGTTCACCCGCACCTCAACATCCGAATCATCGGAATCCAAATCCTCGAACTGCGAAAGAGCAAACGGACTTTTCAAGAATACTTGGCCCTTTCTGAAATCCTCACGCTCTAATCCTTTCTCCTCTAGCGCGTCGTCAAACCATAGGTCAAAGGTGTTCTCTAGAAAGTTCTCCACGAACTCATCTGAGAACTCGATGTCATCTGACATAGTGGCCATTCATATTTCGGTTCCATATCAATTTCGGCGGGCTTCGAGCGGGAGAAGATATTTGACTAGGAAACTAGAATTAGTTATTGCAAAGTCCATGACGGCGCGCCCCCGCGTTCACGCCGCGACCGAACCCAGTTTTCCCGTTCGATACTTACCCGTATCTAGCGGCGAAAACTCCAAGACGGCGCGGCCTCGGGGCGTGGTTACGAGCCGTTCACTACATGGTCGTATAAGCGGCGCGCCGGTGCGCTTCGGGTCCGTGTCCTCGTCGTCGAACGACCGCCACTCGGGGCCGTGGTCGATCCGGTCCGCCTCGACGACCAGCCCGCAGTCGGCGCAGACGCGCTCCGCGTCCTCGACGCGCGTGCGGCCGTCGCACTCCGGACACGTCTCGCGGTCGCCGGTCTCGTTGGCCGTCCGACTCCCGTCGCCGGTCGGGCTCCGCTCCGCGACGGCGGCGCGGTCGGCGGTCGCCGCGCGGTCCGTCGTCGCGGCGTCGTCGGTCTCGGTCCGGGGCGAACGAACGCGGGTGGAGCGTGCGTCACTCATCACACGTCGAACTCCGGCCCGATGCCTTACTTAAACCCGGGCGAATCGGCGGTCGATCGGCCGGATCGGCGCCGCCGAACCGACCGGTTATCGGTCGGTGATCGCGCGGCCGACGGCGCCGCAGTACGGTGGTTTTAACCCGCCGCCCGCGCCATCACCTCGCATGACGCTGTCGGAGATCGCGGCGGGGGTCGAGGTCACCTCCCGCCAGCGCGATCGGGGCGTGGCCCTCGCGGACGACACGGAGACGCCGCTCGTCGACCGCCTGTCGGCCCACGCCGACGCGCTCCCGTGTACGCCCGAGGCGACCGCCACGCTCGTCGACGCCTACACCGCCGGCCGGAGCGTCGGCGACGCGGCCCGCGAGGCGGGCGTCTCCCCGATGACCGCCGCGAAGGCGCTCCACCGGTGCGGCGTCGCCGGCGTCTGCCCGCTCTCGCCGACCGGCCGCGACGTGGTCCGCGACTGGCTCGCCGGCCGGACCTCGCGCAGCGAGGCCGTCGAACTCGCCGGCGGCGACGAGGCGGACTTCGCGCTGGCGACGTACGTCGAGACCCACGACCCCGTCGAGCCCCTCGCGGAGGCGGTCGACGCGCAGGTCGCCGGGTCGGCGCCGCTCGGCGACGGCCTCGGCGCCGACGACCCACTCGGCGACGCGCTCGGCTCGACCGACGGGCTCCGCTGAACCGCGGCTCTTCCTCAACTCGTCTCAGGGCGTGAACCGCTCGACGAGCCCCGGCTCCGGGAACTCCACGCCGAGCGACGCGTCGAACGCCGCCTCGTAGGCGGTCGCGACCGCCCGCGCGTACGCGCCGTCCCCTGTCGCCGCCGTCGGCGCGGCCGCCACGTCCGGATCGGTCGCCGGCACGCGAACGACGCCGGACTCGCTCCCGTCGTCCTCGTCGTCTCCGGACCCCGCCCGTTCGACGGCGAGCGTCGCGTCGAGGCCCCCGCCAACGTCGGCGACGCGCCCGCGGAGCCGCTGGGCCGCGTCGCGCCCGTGGGCCGTCGCCGGCCTGACCGCGACCGCGCGGTCGGCGGTCGTCGCGGCCGCGACCGCCTCGTTCGACCCGACCGGCGCGGCGTCGACGACCACCGCGTCGTACGTCGCCGCCGCCTCGTCGATCCGGCGCTCCAGCTTCCGGGCCGCCTCCGCCGTCTTCGCCCGCGCGACCCGCTCGAAGGGGGCCCGCGCCGGCACCGCGTCGACGCGCCCGGGGAGGTCCGTCGCGTTCCCCCCGTCGTCGCCGGAGTCGCCGACCCCGGGACGCTCGGCGGCCGCACCGGCGCCGGCGATCGGGTACGCCGCCGCCGACAGCGCCGCGTCCGGGTCGTCGGTGAGGAGCGCGGTGAGGTCGGGGTCGATCCGCCCGGTCACGTACTCCGAGAGTCCCTGGGTCGTGAACGCGGCGTCGACGACCGCGACCTCGGCCCCGTCGCGCGCGCCCATCGCCGCCAGCTCGACAGCCGTCCGCGTCGTCCCCGCGCCGCCGGTCGCCCCGACCAGCGCGAGCGTCGTCGCGTTCATACGCCGCCCTCGCTGGAGGTCGCTTGTAAAAATCGCGAAGCCGGGCCGCGGTTCGCCGGACCGCGGTGCGGCTCGTCCCCTTACTCCGCCATCGCGGTCGCGACCTCGTCGGCGACGGCGTCGAGCTCGTCGTCCGAGAGGTCGGGGCGGGCGCCCGCCACCGCGTGGATCGCCGTGCCGCCGTCGCCCTCGAACCGCGGGACGATATGGACGTGGACGTGCGGGACCTCCTGGCCGGCCGCCTCGCCGTCGTTGACGCCGACGTTGGCGCCGTCCGCGTCGACCGCCGCCTCGATCCGGGGCGTGAGCGCCGCGACCGCGTCGAACAGGTCGCTCGCGAGGTCGGCGTCGAGGTCGCCGACGTGCCGGGCGTGCGACTTGGGGATCACCAGCGTGTGGCCGCGCGCGAGGGGGTTGGCGTCGAGGAACGCCAGCACGGCGTCGGTCTCGTGGACGGTCCGCGCCGGGATGTCGCCGGCGACGATCGAACAGAAGATACAGTCGTCGGACATGGCCGACCGATCGCTCGGCGCTCTCATCAAGGTTTCCCGCGGCGGCGGGCGTGGGGCGGTCCGCCCACTCCCCGCCGCCAACGGACCTATATCCGCCGCGCCGAAACGGGCGGTATGGACGACCGGCTCGAACGCGTCATCCGCCAGCAGCTCCGGAAGGCGGGCAAGCAGTTCGAGGAGGCCAGACGCGCCTACGCCGAGGGGCGCGACGACCCGGAGGGCAGCGCGGCCGCCGCGGCGCGGTTCGGTCTGCCGACGGACGACGCCGGGCGCGCCCGAATCGTCTGCCGCCGCCACGCCGAGCGCCGGACCGTGCCGGTCGACGACGAGGGGCGTCCCGCCTGCTTCGAGTCCGGACACCCCGACTGCGAGGGCTGCGCGGAGGACGTCCGCGACGGGTTCGTCGAGACGTGGTGAGCGCCGGGACCGGCGGTACGCCCGGGCCGTCGCGCCGCGTCCCGCCCGAAGGGGTTTGTTCCCCGGCGCCGTGGTGCGGCGCATGAACCGGGTCGGCGCGGTCGTCGCGCTCCTCGCCGTCGTCGGGGTCGGGCTCGCCCTCTCCGGGGCCTTCGCGGGCGTCGCCGATGAGCCGCGGGCGGACGACGTCGCGGACGACCGGCTCATCGAGGTCGACGGCGACTACCGGCTCTGGCCGTACACGAGCCGGAGCCGGACGGTCGAGGGGCGGACCCTCGCGATCAACGTCGTCTTCCACGCCGACGCCGAGGCGACCCGGGCCGCCATCGAGGGCGACCCGGGCACCGACTGGGAGGAGACGCCCCCGGACGAGGCCGCGGCGACCGCCGGCGACGACGACCAGCTCCGCGAGGTCGTAGGGCGCGACTGGCGGGACGCCCGCGGCTCGCTCCGCTACTCCTACGTCGAGGGGCCGGACGGCGGCGCGTGGCTCGCCGAGACGTTCGAGCTCCACGACGGGCGGTACCTCGGCGTCCGCGACCACCTCCGCGCGTACGAGTCGCCCGACGGCGCCTACACCGCGATCCAGGCCCACGAGGAGTACTACGACTGGTTCCGGCTCCGCCACACGGTCCCCGACATCGACGCGCCCGCGACGCGGCTGGAGGACGAGTTCGTCGAGTCGAGCCGCGCGACCGACGTGCGCCGCGAGTACCGCGGCATCGACGGCGGGCGCAGCGACGGCTGGCTCTCCGTGATCGAGCTGGCGGCGACCGCGGCCCTCGCCGGGGCGCTGCTCCGCCGGCGCACCCGCGAGGCGGCCGTCGACCTCCTCGGCCGGCTGCGGACCGACGCGCGGCGACACGCCGCGGCCGCGACGCTCGGGGTCGCGCTCGGTGCCGTCCTCGTCGGCGTCCGCGTCGCGGGCGTGGCGCTGGAGACGACGTTCCCGGCCGTGTCGCCGAAGGCCATCGCGGCCCCGCTGTACCTCGTCCTCGCGGCCGGGCTGCCCGCCCTGGTCGCCCGGCGCGCGCCGCGGTCCGACCCGGCGGCCGCCGCCGCGGCCGTCGTCGTCGGCCTCGGCGCCGGCTTCCTCGCCGACTTCGCGGCGCTCGGGGTGACCGTTCCCCCCGACCTCATCGTCCACCGGGTGGCGCTGCTGGCCGCGCTCGCCGTGGTCGCGATCGGGCGGGCGACGGCCGACCGACCCGTCGCCGTCGCCGGGCTGTCGGCGTGGGCCGTCGGCCTGGCGCTCCCGCTGGCGGACCTGATCTGAGGGCGTCACGGACGCTCGCGGCGCCCAGCGCCCTCGACGCGACCTCTCGGCGCGCCGACAGCACAGAAGAGATATATCCGGTGGCGGAAAACAGGGGGAGACGAACCGATGGCGCGACCGATCAGCCGACGAGCCGCGCTCACCGGACTCGGCCTCGCGGCCGCCAGCGCCGGCTGTCTCGGTCGCACGGAGAACATCGCCGGACGGGACCCCCACTCGCAGCTGACCCTGGAGATCAACACCACGCCCGCGGACGCGGACCCGAACGGCATCCGCATCGCGAGGCAGCTCGAGGAGCACCTGACCGCCGTCGGCGTCGACGTCCGACTCAACACCGTCGGACAGACCGACCTCTGGCGGAAGGTGCTGATAAACCAGAACTTCGACGTCTACGTCGGGCAGTTCGTGGAGACGGACCCCTTCGACCCGGACGCGCTGTACGGGCTGACCCACTCGCGGTTCGTCGCGGAGCCGGGGTGGCAGAACCCGTTCGGGCTCACGGAGATCGCGGTCGACGACCTGCTGGAGCGACAGCGCCGAGCGACCGCCGACGAACGGAGCGACGCCGTCGCCGCGCTCCAGGAGACGGTGTGCGACCTCCAGCCCTTCTCCGTCGTCGCGTTCCCCGACGCCCTCACCGCAGTCCAAGGGGACCGCTTCGAGGGCTGGACGGAGGACCGCCAGCCGGTGTCGGTCTCCGGACTGCTCGGCCTGGACCCCGCGCCCCCGGAGGACGGATCGGCCGGCGACGGCGACGCGACCGGCGGCAACGCGACGGCCGCGGACGCCGACGACGAGTCCGAGCGCGTGCTCCGGCTCGTGACGACCGACGACCGGATCACGCAGAACTGGAACCCGATCGCGGCCGAGTTCCGGCGGCACGGCACGTTCACCGGGCTGCTGTACGACCCGCTCGTCCGCGCGGACGGGGAGTCGATCCTCCCGTGGCTGGCGGCCGACTGGGAGCGGGTCGACGCGACCGCCGTCGACGTCACGCTCCGCGACGCCCGGTGGCACGACGGCGAGCCCGTGACGGCGGACGACGTCGCGTTCACCTACCGGTTCCTCCGCGACACCTCGCTGGGGAGCGTCGAGACCTCGGTGCCGACGCCGCGGTTCCGCGGGCGGAGCTCCCTCGTCGAGGACGAGCGCGCCCTCGACGACGCGACCGTCCGGCTCACGCTGCCCGAGGTCAACGACCGGGTCGCCGCCCGGGCGCTTCAGGTGCCGGTCCTCCCGGAACACGTCTGGGCCGACCGGACCGAGGCGGCGACGATCGCCGGCTTCGAGTTCGACTTCGAGACGACGGAGGCGGTGGTCTCGAACAACCCCGACCCGGTCGGGAGCGGCCCGCTCCGCTTCGTCGAGGCGACCGCGGAGGAGTCGGTCGTCTTCGAACGGAACCCCGACCACTTCCTCGTCCGCCCGGCGCCGGACGCCGACGACGAGACGGCGGCCCCCCGCGCGGGGATCCCGTCGCGGTACCACGGGAAGCCGGCCTTCGACCGGCTCCGCGTCGAGGTGCTCCCGTCGGACATCTCGGCCGTGGAGGCGGTCGCCGAGGGGCTCGCGGACGCGACCGCCGCGAACCTCGGCCCGGCGTCCGTCCCGCGGATCGGCCGCTCGGACGCCGCCAGGCTCGTGAGCGGCCGGTCGGCGGCGTTCTACCACGTCGGCTACAACGCGCGGCGGAGCCCGCTGTCGAACCCCCGATTCCGGGCGGTCGTCGCCCGGCTGATCGACAAGGCCGCGCTCGTCGACGGGGCGTTCGACGGGTACGCGAAGGCGGCCGCGTCGCCGCTGGCGGCGTCGCCCGACGCGGTGCCGCAGTCGCTCGCGTGGACCGACGGGACCGACCCCGTCCACCCGTTCTTCGACGACGACGGGTCGCTGGACGTCGCGGCCGCCCGCGAGGCGTTCCGCGAGATCGGGTATCGCTTCGACGACGAGGGGCGGCTGCTCTCGCGGGGCCAATGACGCCGTTCCTCTCGGTCGTCGCGTCGGTCGTCGCGTGGGTCGGGGCGATGCTCGCCGCCGCGTCGCTCGCGGTGGTCGGTCCCGCCCGGCTCCGGGCGGCGTGGCGCGGGCTCCGCGACCGGATCTGGGACGCCCG
Source organism: Halorubrum sp. Atlit-28R (assembly GCF_003665955.1). Classification (NCBI taxonomy): domain Archaea; kingdom Methanobacteriati; phylum Methanobacteriota; class Halobacteria; order Halobacteriales; family Haloferacaceae; genus Halorubrum; species Halorubrum sp. Atlit-28R. The sequence goes on along the minus strand of NZ_QPLS01000006.1, from coordinate 254,586 downwards.
TCGGGCGATCGCGCTCGTCTGCGTGGTGCTGCTCGCCAGCGCCGTCGGCCGGGGCTCGCTCCAGACCGTCTCCAGGCTGTTCGGCGTTCAGGCGACGGCGCTCATCTACGCGCTGGAGGGCGGGTTCGTCGCGTGGGTCCAGGCGACGTTCGCGACCCCCGCGCTGACCGCGTACTTCTCGTGGGTGTACGTGTACGGCTACGCCTTCCTCCTCTCGTTCCCGGTGATCGCGTACCTCGCGCTCCCGCGGACGACGGCGCTCAGGCGGCTCCTCGTCGCCTACGCGCTCAACTACGGGATCGGGTTGGCGCTGTACACCCTCGTGTTCGCCTACGGTCCGCGGAACGTGATACCCGACATGGTGACGCCGCTCCTGTTCACCAACCAGCCCGACGTGATGCGCCTCGCGAGCGAGGTGAACGTGAACACGAACGTCTTCCCGTCGCTCCACACGTCGCTGGCGGTCACCGTGGGGACGTTCGCGGTCCTGACCCGCGAGGCGTTCCCGCGGTGGACGCCGCTGGCGGTCCCGCTCTCGCTGTCGGTCGTCGTCGCGACCATGTACCTCGGGATCCACTGGCTCACCGACGTCGTCGCCGGGTTCGCGCTCGCGTTCGGCTGCGTCGCGCTCGCGTTCCGCCTCGTGGACCCGCGGAGCGACCCCGTCGAGTCGCGGAGCGACGCGAGCGAGGACCGGTCCGAGGCCGGCGCGGGCGACTGACCGCCCGTTCCGGCGTCCCGTCGGCGCGGCGATCTCGTCCCGATCAGACGCCCTCGACAAGCCGTTCGAGCTGTTCGGGCGGGACCGCGCCCCGGGCGGCGTGGCCGTCGTACGCGAACGTCGGGACGCCGGAGACCCCCCGGCGCCGCGCGGCGTCGAACATGTCGGTCACGCGCTCGCGGAGGTCGTCGTCGCCGAGCGCCTCGTCGACGACGCCCGCGTCGAGCCCCTCGACCTCCGCCGCGATGTCGGCCAGCACGTCGCGGTCGCCGATGTCCCGGCCCTCAAGCCACAGCGCGTCGAAGACGGCCTCGTCGAACGCGAGCCACGCGTCCGGCGCGGTCTCGCGCACGCGGACCGAGACGACCTGCGCGGGCAGCGAGTCGACCTCGGTCGCGAGTTCGAGCTCCATCTCGTCGGCGCCGTACTCCGCTTGGAGGCGCCGGACGTTCTCGCGGGCCTGCTCGTAGTACTCGTCGCCTTTCCCGGTGTCGGCGTCGTGGTCGATCTCGCCGTCCGGCCCGCGCTGTCCCGCGCGGAGGTCGAACGGGTGCCAGTCGATCCCGAGCGGCTCCTCGCGCGTCTCCTGATACCGCGAGAGCGACCGCCGACCGAGGTAGCAGAACGGACAGACGTAGTCGGAGTAGACGGTGATCGCCTCGCGCTCGTCGGCGCCGGCCGCGGCGTCGGAGTCGGTTGCCATGCCCGCCGGTACGCCGCGGAGCCGAAAAGGCCGTTCGGCGACGGCAGGCGCCGACGAGCGCGCGCGACCAGATCACCACCAATTAATATAACTACGTTGTATCACCGCGTATGCCCGAGTACGACCCGGTCGACCCGCCGGTCGCGCTGACGGTCGCCGGCAGCGACAGCGGCGGCGGCGCGGGGATCCAGGCCGACCTGACCGCGATGACCGCCCACGGCGTCTTCGGCGCCTCGGTCGTGACGGCGACGACCGCCCAGAACACCCGCGGCGTCGCGGACGTGAACCCGCTCCCGGCCGACCACGTCGCGAGCCAGTACGCGGCGGTCGCCGACGACTTCGACGTGCGCGCGGTCAAGACGGGGATGCTCGCGACCGCAGGGATCGTCGAGACGGTGACCGAGGCGGTCGCGGACGCCGACGTTCCCCTCGTCGTCGACCCCGTGATGGTCGCGGCCACCGGCGACCGCCTGCTCTCGCCCGCGGCCGAGGCGGCCTACGAGGACCTGGTCGCGGCCGCGACGCTCGTCACGCCGAACGCGGACGAGGCCGCGGTGCTGACCGGCGACCCGGTCGAGACGCCGGCCGACGCCGCGGCGGCCGGGCGCGAGGTGGTCGCGCTCGGCGCGGACGCGGCGCTGGTGAAGGGCGGACACCTGACGGGCGGAGACGGCGGCGACACCGTCGTCGACACCCTCGTCCGCGCCGAGGAGGAGGGCGAGTCCGGGGTCGCGGTCGACCGCTTCGAGACGCCGCGGGTCGACACCGCGGCGACGCACGGCTCCGGCTGCGCGCTGTCGAGCGCGATCGCGGCGCGGCTGGCGCGGGGCGAATCGGTTCGCGAGGCGGTCGAGGCCGCGGTCGAGGGGATGACCGAGGCGGTCCGGCGCGGCTACGACGTGGGCGAGGGGCCCGGCGCGGTCAACCCGACCGTGCTGGGCGCTGAGTGAGGGTCGCCCGCTCGGACCCGGGCGATCACAGGTACGCCAGCGGGACCATCAGCGCGACGCCGAGCGCGATCCCGCCGACGAGGACCGGTTTGCCGCCCCGCGGGAGGTCGGCGCCCGTTTCGAGCGCCTCGGGGACGAACTCGGTGAGCACGAGGTAGATCATCGCGCCCGCCGCGAAGCCGAAGCCGTACGGCAGGAACTCGCGGGCGTACCGCACGAACGCGAACGCGATCACCGCCCCGATCGGCTGCGGGAGGCTGGAAAACACCGACCACCACACCATCTTCCACTTCGAGACGCCCATCGACCGCAGCGGGATCGAGATGGCCGTCCCCTCGGGGACGTTGTGGATCGAGATGGCGACGGTCATGAACACGGCCAACAGCGGGACGGTGAAGCCGAACAGCTCCGTTCCGCCCTCGAGTCCGAGGTCCGCGAAGGAGACGCCGACCGCGATCCCCTCGGGGAAGCTGTGGACCGTCAGCACGCCGAGGATCAGGATCAGCTTCTTGAAGTCCGCCTCCGCGTACTCCCGCGGATCGATGTCGGCGTCCAGCAGCACCTCGTGGGCGAGGACGACGAGGACGACCCCCGCGAGCATCCCGACGCCGATCTCGACGACGGTCCCCTCCGCGAGCCCCTCCTGAACGAGGCCGAACAGCGACGCCGCGAGCATGATCCCCGACGCGAAGCCCCACAGGGCCACGTTCCCGCGGTCGCTGATCGTCTCGAAGAAGAAGAACGGGAGCGCGCCGATCCCGGTCGCCAGCGCCGTGATCACCCCGGCGACGAACACGAACGCGTAGGCGTCGATAGCGGCCATTCCGTGTCGAGACTACGACGCTCCCGGTGATAATTCCGCGGGACGCCCCCACGATCCGGGAATCGGTCGCCCGCCGGGCCCGGTCCGATCACCCGAGCCCGCGGATCGTGGCGGCGAGGAACGCGAGCAGCAGCAGCGCGACGAAGAGCAGCAGCGCGGTGAGCTTGATCCCGATCGCCGGTCGCAGCGCGCACGGTCTCCTCCCACGCTCCTCTCTGGTCCGCTGCGAGCGGTTCGGCGCGTCCATGATCACGTCCCGTTCGATCGGTCGGACGCGGGCCGCGGATCGGCGTCGAACGCGTTCGCCGGGGCCGAGACCGCCGTCGAGTTCTCCGCGCCGCTCGACTCGTCCGTCGACCGCTCGCCGGTCTCCGACGGTTCCGTGCCCGTTTCGTTCGGGCTCGACTCGCCGCCGTCCGCGGGCGACGAGGCGTTACCGCCCGCGGTCGATGCCGTCTCTGGCGGGCTCGATGCGTTCCCGTCCCCCGGCACCGAAGCGCCGTCACCGTCGGGCGCAGAGGCGTTACCGTCTGTGGACGGTGCCGTTTCGCTCGGGCTCGACGTGTTGCCGTCGCTCGGGCTCGACGTGTTGCCGTCGCTCGGGCTCGACGTGTTGCCGTCGCTCGGGCTCGACGTGTTGCCGTCGCTCGGGCTCGACGTGTTGCCGTCGCTCGGGCTCGACGTGTTGCCGTCGCTCGGGCTCGACGTGTTGCCGTCGCTCGGGCTCGACGTGTTGCCGTCGCTCGGGCTCGACGTGTTGCCGTCGCTCGGGCTCGACGTGTTGCCGTCGGGAGGCGCCGAGACGTTCTCGCCCGGGCCGGCGGCGGTCGCCGTCGGCGCGGTTCCGTTCACCTCGGCCGTTCCGTTCGCGACGGCCGCGACGGCGAACCCCTCGCCGGCGGACTCGTCTATCTGCCGGAGTTCGTCCGGCGTCTCGAACGTCGTCGTCACGGTGGCGTTCGCGGTGAGGACCGCGATCGTGGCCCCCCCGGCGAACGCGACGCCCCACACCAACACGGCGAGGGCGACGAGCGCGACCAGTCCGCGGTTCGCGGTCATCTGTCCGCCTCCGCGGCGCCGTCCGCCGGCGCCGGCGTCGTCGCGGGAACCCCCCGATCCGGGTCGTCGATTGCGTCGACGTCGGCCTCCCCGGCGTCGGTCGCCGCCGGGTCAGTGCCCCCGTCGGTCTCGGACACGCCGCCGTCGGCGGCCGGGGCCGGCGCGTCGGTCTCCGCCGACGCCGCGCCCGAGCCGCTCCGGTCGAGGACGCCGCTCGCCGGGATCCACGCAGCGAGCGCGCCCAGCAGGAGCGTCGCGGCCGCGACCGCCACCGCGATGGCGACGGCGGTGCGCAGCTCGAACGCGACGTAAATCGCGTACGGGGTGACCGCGGCCAGCACCGCCGCCGCGCCCCCGACCGCGTCGACCGAGACGCCGCCGGAACCGCCCGCGGCGTCCGCCGTCGGGGCGGCGTCGGACTCGGTCGCGGGCTCGGGCCCGACCGACTCGGCGCCCGTGTCGTCGTCCGGCTCTCCGACCGGCTCGGCGGTCGTCGGGGTCCGTCCCTCGGACTCGCTGCGGCCGCGGACGATCGACCAGACCTCGGTGGCCGCGAGCAGGCCGAAGGGGAGCATGACCAGCGCGACGAACCCGACGCGCGTGCCCGCGAACTGAATCACGTAGCCGATCCACGGGATCGTCAGCGCCACGACGCCGACGATGTTCCCGGCCGGGACGAGCCCCGGATCCGGCCCCTCGTTGGCGTCGCCCATCGTCTCGAACGCGAGCGCCGCTCCCTCGCCGCTCACGCCGATCACCCGATGCGTCACCGGCACGTCGCTCGTGCCGCGGACGAACGTGATCACGTCGCCCTCGGCGATCGCGGTCGGGTCGCGCTCGGCGACGATGACCACGTCGCCCGGCGCGATGGCGGGCGTCATGCTCGCCGTGAGCACCACGAAGCTCTCGTCGGCGCCGACGACCTCGGGGACCGCGAACACCGCGAACGGCGCGACGACCGCGATCAGCAGGACGATCCCGAGTACGTTCGCCGCGCGCTTCGCCCGCCGTGATGTGAGTAGTTGTGTCATCAGTTCGCCTCCGTGCCGCACAGCGGCTCGCCGTCCGTGGTCGTTCCACCCACGATCTCGAACTCGTCGGCGGGGCCGAACCGCATCCCGACCGCGAGCGGCTCCGAACAGCTCACGTGGATGGGTATCGTCGCTCCGCCGTCGACCGCGATTTCGATCTCCGGCCCGAGTCTGTCCGCCGGGCCGCCGCCGTTGGTGTTGCCGTTCTTACCCTTCCGAGTCACATCGCTCCCGTCGAGCGTGAACGCGTCTCCGTCGGTGACCCTGCCCGCGAAGAGCGTCCCGCTCGTGCCGCCCTTCGTCGAGACGACCGCGATCGACTGCTCGTCGCTGCCACGGTAGCCGATGTCGAGCGACGCGAGCGAGACTGCTTCGTCGTCGCAGACGACGCAGTCGCCCCCGCCGCCCGTCTCGACGGTGTCGCTACAGACGCCGATCGTGACGTTGCTGACTCCGTACCGCGTGCCGTTTTTGGGATTCACTGGCGCGAACACGATCCCGTCCGTCTCCGGGTCGACCGGGTCGACCGCGACGGGGTCCGGGTCGCGGTCCGGGCCGCCCTTGACCGCCACCGTACACATGTCCGGTCCCGAGTCGCCGTCGGCGTCTCGGAGCCGGAACGCGACGCCGACGACCTCGCCGTCGTCCTTCGTCTCGACGCCCGTGATCTCGATCTGGTGGGGCCTCGCGCCGTCGAGCAGCATCTCCAGCGGGAGCACGTCGCCCACCGCGGTCGACGCGCCGAAGTCCGCCTTGCCGAACGGGACGCACTCGGGGCAGTCCGTCTCCTCGCAGACGACGTCCGCGAAGGGGTTCCCCCCCGGCGCGTTCGCCTGCTCCTCAGAGACGTGGCGGCACTGCTCGGCGTACAGTCGGACGGTCAGGTCCGTCGCCTGCCCGCCCACGTCGGGCGAATCCGCCGGGAGGTACGGCGCGACCTCGACGACGATCGGGTCGCCGTCCGGGTCGAGGCAGCCGGCGTCGATCCGCACTCCGGTCGCGAGGTCGCGCTCGACCTCGGCGAGGGGGCGGTAGCCGTCCGTCACCGACTCGCCGTCGACGACGACCTCGACCTCCAGGGCGTTCCCGAGCGAGTCGCCGTCGGGGCAGTCCGTCGCGAGCCACACTCGCACGGGGTTCGCCGACGCCCCTACCTCGAACGTCTCGGGCTCGGGGCGGTCGGCGAACGTCGTCCGGTCGACCGCGAGCGGCCCGACGGTGACGACGCCGTTCGTCGGCGTGCCGTCGACCGTCAGCCCGACCTCGCCGGCGCCGAAGACGTTGTTCGCGAACGTCTCGCGGTCCGCGAGGTACGCGCCCGTGCCGATGCCGCTCGCCATCCCGACGGCGCCGACGCCGCCGATCCCGGCGAGCAGCCGGCGGCGGCTCAGCCCGCTCGGGCGCCGTCCGGCGCCGTCTCCGGGGGTCATTGCCCCACCTCGGCGGCGTCGCCGCCGGTCGCGTCGCTCATCGCGAAGGGGTTCCCCTCGGCCGAGCAGTCGTCGGCGGCGAACCGCACGTCGAAGTCGACGGCGCCGCCCTGTCCGGCGTTGCCGCCCTCGCCGTCGAACTCCCAGGTGAAGGTCAGGCAGCGGCGCTCCTCGGTCGTGAGACAGCCGTTCCCGAGCAGCGTTGGATCGAGTTCGATCCCCGTCGCCACCGGGGCGGCGCTGAGTTCCGCGAGCGTGCCGGCGGCGATCAGCTCGCCGTAGCCGGCGAAGTCGCTCTCGGCGCCCGCACACGCGCCGACGCCGAGGAGGCCGGTGTCGTACCGGACCTCCAGCCGGATGCGGTCGGCGAGCGCGCGGCTCGCGGCGTCCGCGTCGTCGAGGGCCGAGCCTATCTTCAGCCACACCCGGACGCCGTCGGGCGCCGCGCCGGCGGGGTCCTCTAAGCGGAGGCCCACGCTCGCGGTCCCGGCGTCGTGGGGGAGGGCGTTGTCGACGTCGACGAGACGGATTCCGGCCGCCTCGACGTCGTCTTCGGCGTCGGTCGGGCTTGAATCGACGACCGTCCCGTTCTCCGTGCGCCGCCAGCCGACGAGCAGGTCCCACGGCCGGTCCGTCTGCGCGTACGTGTAATCCGTGTACTCACCCCAGCTGTCCGTGCCCGTCGGTCGACCGGAGGCGGCCCCGAGGGCGGCGAAGCCGACGGCTCCGGCGCCCGCGAGTGCCTCCCGCCGCGTCAGTCCTGATTCCTTCTGTGTCATTATCTGTCGTCGCGGCTCCGAACGGCCGTGTCGTCGATACCCTCCCTACTCCCACCGTGCTCGTATGTATGCGCGTCCTACCCGTGCGGCCGGGGCTCCGTACCCCGACGGTACGGGTACCGTACCCGTCCGCGGTCGCTCGATCCGCTCGCCCGTCGGTCGGTCTCGCTCGACGGCGCCGCGGCGGGACCGAACCGCCGGATCAGGCCGTCTGGGACGGACCCGCGCCGTCGTTGTGCCGCGCCTGCTCGGTGTAGAAGCTCAGATCGAAGCCGAGCGTGTCGCCCTGGACCTCGTTGCCCACGTCGAGCGGGAGCTCCCATTCGAGCGCGACGCAGTGCATCACGCCGTCGCCGCGGAAGGCGTCGCGGTCCGGGTCGTCCGCCGGGTCCGAGAGCTCGTCGTACAGCGTCGAGCGGTTGCCGTCGAGCGGGATGCCGTTCCCGTCCGCCAGCTCGGCGAGGACGTTCGCGAGCGAATCCTCCATGATGATCTTCTCCTGCGTCGCCTGCGCCGCGAGGTTCCCGAACACCGTCGGGATGTTCAGCGGGTCGTCGAGGTCGTTGAAGAACGTCGAGTCACCGCCCGAGCCGCCGGCCGGGCCGGCCATCGCGAGCAGCGTGCTGGCGCTGCCGTTCACGTTGATCGTGAACACGTCGGTCGCCGGGCTCGGCGACGCCGCGCGGGCGTCGTCGGCCGCGCCGATGGGCGAGGAGAACTGGGTGCTGCCGGTCCCGTTGAACGACTCGCCGTCCGAGAGGACGATGTTGCGCTTGTCGGCGCTCGCGCGGCCGTTCGCGTCGAGCTCGCCCTGCGCGTCGTCGACGCCCTCACCGATGTAGGTGCCCGTCGCGATGCCGCCGCCAGCGAACGGGTTCGGGTCCCCGTCGCCGTCGAACGGGGTCGAACCAGCGCTGCCGCTCACAACGTTCGCGAGCTTCTGCCGCAGGCCCGACAGCGCGCCGTCGACCACGGACAGGTCGCTGGTCAGCGTCTGCAGGATGCCGGTCCGGGGTTCGTTATCGCCCTGCTTCTCGCCGTCGAAGTACGCCACGCCCACTTGCACGTCCGCGCCCGCGCTCTGTAGGAAGTCGATGAACTGCCGAGTGCCGAGCTCGACGAGGTCGATCTTCGTCGTCTCGGTGTAGTTGCTCCCGTTGATCGCGATCGGGTCGCTGCTGACCACGCCGCCGAACCGGTCGTACAGCATCGAGCCCGAGAAGTCGAGCGTCAGCATGATGTCGACCGGCCGCGCCGCGTCGTAGACGTTGTCGCAGTCCTCGTCGTACCAGAGCTTCGCGTTGATCGCGTCGCCGAGGTCGCCCATGTTGTCCGGGTCGACGATGAGCTCCGGCTCGGTGCCGGCGCCGCCATCGTCGTTGACGTTGGCCGCCTGCATCCAGATGTAGCCTGGGTTGTCACAGAGGTGGAGCGAGAAGGTGATCTCGCCGGAGTCGCCGGGTTTCACGTCGGTGAGCTGGACCAGCGTCTCCATCTCCTCGCCCGTGACGGGGTCGACGTTGAAGTTCGCCTCCGAGAGCGGCGGGATGGTCTCGCAGTCCAGGATCGGGAGGTTCGCGCCGTTGCTGTCCTCGTCGTCCTCGTCCGGGAAGTCGCTGTACTTGAACACTTCGCCGTCGATCTCGATCGACTGCTCGCCGTCGCCGTCGTGGTCGGGGTGCGCGCTGACGAACTGGCGGCCGTCGCCGAAGTCGTAGGTCTGTTGCCAGTCGACGAGCAGGTCGAGCTGCCCGGCGGTCAGCTGGTTGCCCTCGAACGACTCGGTGTCGTTGAAGTACGCCGTGGTGCCGAGGCCCGCACCGGCCGAGGCGACGCCGACCGCGCCGAGGCCGGCCAGCACGGTTCGCCGCGACAGTCCGATCGTGTCGATGTTTTCCTTGTCGTTCATGATTGTGATTCCCCGAAGGGAGTCCCACCGACGGAGTCGAACCGTCGTCCCGGCCGCCCGCGCGGGTCCGGAATGGGTGGTGGTCGGTCGGACGGGCGCCGTCGCGCCCGCCGCGTCACGCGCCGATCAGACGGTGATGGTCCCCGACGCGTCGGTGACGTTGTCGATTGCCGCGCGCCCGTCGTTCGAGCTGTTCGACGACGCGACCCCCTCGCCGCCGTCGCTGGCGAAGACCTCGTTGACCACGAACTGCGTCGGGACGCTCGACAGCGCCGGCAGGCCGCTCGTCCAGTCGATGACGAACGTGTAGGTCAGCCGGTCGGCGCTCTCGACCGCGAGGAAGCCGGGCGCGTCCTCCGCGGCGGTGTCGGTGCGGTTGTTGGTCCCGCCCGTGCCGGTGTTGCGCCGGATGTAGCCGCCGTCGCCGCTCGCGCCGCTCGTGCTGTTCGCGATGCCCGCGGACCGGGCCCCGGAGCTCGCGCTGCCGAAGCCGAACCGGAAGTCGTCGTTCGGGCTCTCACCGAGCCCGTCGGTGTCGACGTCGAAGTTGGCCTCGACGACGTAGGAGTTCGGGTTGCTCGGCCACTCGCCGAGGCCGGAGCTGCCGCCGCCGTACATGTCGCCGTCGAGCTCCACCTGCACGACCGTGGTGGGGCCGCTGCTCACCCGCGCGGTGATCCAGTTACCCTCCGCGTCGCCCTGGCCGTCGCCGTCGCGGTCGACGCCCGTGTCGGCGTCCGTGGTCAGAACGGTGTCGAACTCGACGCAGGGGTTGTTCGTCCCGTCGTTGTGGCGGGCCTGTTCCGCGTAGAACTCGAAGTCGAAGGTGACCGAGTCCGTCTGGATCTCGTTGCCGACGCTGGTGGGGACGACCCACTCGAAGCAGACGCACTGCTCGGCGACGACCGGCTCGTCGCTCTCGTCGAACGGCGCCTCGACGCCCTCGAACGCGGGGCGGTTCGCCACCGGCGCGCTCGGGTCGCCGTCGCCGTACAGCGGGACGCCGGCGCGGAGCGCCAGCATCACGTCGCGGAGGGACCCGGAGACGATCTCGTTCCCGACCTCGCCGTCGGGGGTGCAGTACGAGACGCTGACTTCCATCGCGTCGGCGATCTCGCCCATCCCCGGGCCGGGGTCGCCGCCGGTCGAGTCGTCGTCCGCCTCGGGCTCGGTCTGGCCGTTCTCGTCGTTCGCCGTGAGCTCGCCGCACATCCACAGATACGCGGGATTGTCGACGATCGAGAAGCAGAACTCGCCCTCGCCGGAGTCGCCGGGCTTTAAGTCCTCCACGTCGATGCTGAGGGGCTCGCCCTCGCCGCCGCCGACGACGTTCCCGTTGATGAACGTCCCCTCGGGGGTGGCGTACTGCGCGAAGCTCCCCTGGTCCTCGGAGTAGTCGACGTGGACGAACAGGTCCAGCTCACCCGCCGTCAGCTCGTTGTTCTCGAACGTCTCGGTGTCGTTGAAGTACGCCGTGGTGCCGAGTCCGGCGCCGGCGGAGGCGACCCCGACCGCTCCGAGGCCGACCAGCATCTTGCGTCGCGAGAGTCCGATTGTCCTGCCGTTGTCGTTGTCTGCCATGATTGTTATTCCCCGAGGGGAGTCCCACCGACGGAGTCGAACCGCCGTCCCGGCCGCCCGCGCGGGTCCGGAATGGGAGGGTGCCGCTGTCGCGGCGTTACACGTCGATACGGAAGCCCAGCCCCTCGCGGTTCGGGGGCGACCCGGCGGGCCACGACATCGTCACCGTGCCGGTGATGACGTCGCCCTCGCCGAAGGCGACCGTACTCAGGCTCACCTTCTGCTGCTCGCCGACGTTACCGTCGGCGGAGACGGAGTTGGCGCCCGTCGGCGAACTGCCGTTGAACGCGATGTCGTTGACCTCGATGGTCGAGTCGGCGCTCGACGCCTTCGCCATCACCACGACCGTGTCGCTGGTCGGCATCGGCGCGGGCGAGACGGTAACCTCGGAGCCGTCGACGGTCCACTTCGCGTCGCCGCCGTCGATGGTGAGCTCGAAGGGAACGGGCTGGCCGTTCGGCCACGCGACGTTCTCGTTCCCGCTGTGAACGGGCGTGTCGTCGGGGAGTCGGATGTCGAGCTCGCGGTTCGCCGCGCCGCCGCCGTCACCGTAGATACCGCGGGCGTGCCAGACGCTGTCCTCAAGTTCGGGGAAGCCCTCGCCCTCGACGCTCTCGACGCAGGGGTTGTGGGTCCCGTCGTTGTGCCGCGACTGGACGGCGTAGAACTCAAAGTCGAACATGACCGAGTCCGTCTGGATCTCGTTTTCGACGCTGGTGGGGACGACCCACTCGAAGCAGACGCACTGCTCCGCGACGTTCGGTACTCCGTCGACGAACGGTTCGGTGACGCCCTCGAACGCGGGGCGGTCTGCGACCGCCGCGCTCGCGTCGCCGTCACCGGACAGGGGCACGCCCTCGATGAGCGCGTCCATGACATCGGCGAGCGATCCGGAGAGGATCTCCTCGCCCTTCTCGCCGTCGGGCGTACAGTACGAGACGGTGACCTCCATCGCGTCGGCGAGGTCTCCACCGGAAGTCTCGTCGTCGTCCGTCTCGGGCTCCGTCATCCCGTTCTCGTCGTTCGCGGTCAACTCGCCGCACATCCACATGTACGCGGGGTTGTCGACGATCGAGAAGCAGAACTCGCCCTCGCCGGAGTCGCCGGGCTTCAGGTCGGAGACCTGGATGCTCAGGCCCTCGCCCTCCTGCGTGACGATTTCGCCGTCGACGAGCTGCCCGACGACGTTGCCGTTGATGAAGCTCCCCGGGGGCGTCGAGTACTGCGCGTAGCTGCCCTGGTCCTCGGAGTAGTCGACGTGGACGAACAGGTCGAGCGAGCCCGCCGTCAGCGTGTTGTCCTCGAACGTCTCCGTGTCGTTGAAGTACGCCGTGGTGCCGAGCCCGGCGCCGGCGGAGGCGACGCCTACCGCTCCGAGGCCGACCAGCATCTTCCGCCGCGATAGTCCGATTGTGTCGTCGTTCATTGTGTATCATCCCCGAAGGGAACCCCCGGCGGCGGTCGCGAACCGCCGCGTCGGCCGCCCGAAGGCGCCGAACCGGGACCCGGACGTGTCTCGTCGTCCGGAGGGCCGCGTTGCTCCGAGGAGCTAGTTCTGCCCGCTCACGTTGCCGGTCCCGTTGGGTGCGGGACCGGGGCTGGTGCTGTTCGCCTCCGTGCCGTTGAACGTCACCTGGGGGTTGTCGTTGTGGCGCGACTGCTCGGCGTAGAGGCCGATGTCGAATTCCACCGAATCGGTCTGGACCTCGTTTTCGACCTCTGCCGGGAGCGTCCACTCGAAGCCGATACACTGGGTGGTCGCGCCGGGGTACGGCTGGCGACCCTCCTCCTGCCGGTTGCCGTCGAGCGCGTGCCCGTCGGCGAGGAAGGTCCCGAAGAAGTCGGCCATCGACCCCTCGAAGATCTTCTGTTCGCCCGCGAGGACGACCTGCGCGATCTCCGCGTAGACGGTGTCGAGGTCGGCCGCGTCGGGAGCGACGAAGGCGTCGTCGGGCGAGGTGGCGATGTCCTCGAGCAGCCCCGTCGCCGCGCCGGCGCCGAGCGCGATGGTGAAGATGCGGATGCCGTTCGCCTTGGCCGCGTCGGCCGCCGCGATGGCCGCGCTGGCGTTGGACTGCCCGTCGCTCAGGACGATCATCACCTTCGAGGCGCCCATCGTGGCGTTGGTCCCGTTGAGCAGCTCGTTCTCACCGGCGCTGACGCCGGCCGCGATCGAGGTGCCGCCGCTCGCGTTGTATGCGTCGATCGCGTCCTTGACCGCCTGGTAGTCGGTCGTCAGTTCCTGGTCGACGTTCGCGGACGAGGCGAACGAGATCGCGGCGGCCTCGTCGGGCGAGGAGAGGTTGTCGACGAAGCTCGTCGCGGACGTCTTCAACGCCGCGATCTTGCCGCCGCCCATCGAACCGGAGACGTCGCTGACGAGGGCGACTTCCAGTTCGTTCTGCTGGCCCGTGCCCGTGGGCTCGTACACGTTGTCGCAGTCCTCGTCGTACCAGACGCAGACCTCGATGGCGTCGGCGAGCTCGCCGATGCCGTCGGTGTCCTCGCCTTCCTGTTCCATCTCGGGTTCGCTCTGCCCGTTCTCCGCGTTCTCGGTCAGCTCGCCCGCGAGGTAGAGGAACGCGGGGTTGTCACAGATGTGGACGCTGATGGTGACTTCGCCGGAGTCGCCGGGCTTCACGTCGTCGAGCGTGAACACCGGGATTCCGTCGCCGTTGACAAGGAATTCGTCGGCCTCGGGCGAACAGAAGTCGAACTCCTCGCCCTGGACGAGGTCCTCCCACGCCTGCATGTCCGCGGGGCTGGGCGCCTGGTCGAGCAGGTAGCGCCCGTCGCCGAGGTCCTCGGCGTCCGGGTAGCCCATGGACTGGACGTGCTCCAGGCGGCCGGGGCCGCCGAGGTACGTCGACTTGTAGTCCAGCTTCAGGTCCAGCTCGCCCGCGGTGAGCGTGTTGCCCTCGAACGCCTCCGTGTCGTTGAAGTACGCCGTGGTACCGAGTCCCGCGCCCGCGGAGGCCACGCCGACGGCCCCGAGGCCGGCGAGGACTTTGCGCCGCGAGAGTCCGATTGTGTCGTTTGTGTCTTGGCTCATGCTTTCTCCCCCGACCCGCCCCCGTCCGCGACCGGACAGCCGAATCGGTTACTTCCCCCTCCGAGGGATACCGACGTAGTTACGCGCTCCCATGTCACCGTCGCACGACCGATTCCACGTGATAGAACGTCTCAGTCGCCGAGTCGAACGGAGCGTTCGACCGGCGGTCCGGCGCCCCTACTCCGGCCGATATTGCCGGTATGGCCCCCGTACCGCCGCCTCGGAACGCGGCACGGAGACCGTACTCGTCGGGCCGAATCCGACAGGGACCTCGTACTCCCGCCGCTCGAAGGGGGATCTCACCGGGTAGCGAGTTCATACATATACCCCTGTCTGACGCAGTAGGCGACAGACCTCGGACGCCGCCGAGCGCGGTCTCCGGATCCCCACCCATGAAACTCCGAACCGACGTGCTTCCGGCCGAGCAGGTGTACACCATCCTCGCGAACGAGCGCCGACGGCGCGCGATCGAACAGCTCAGCTCCGTCGGCGGGCCCGTCTCGGTCAACGAACTGTCGACGCTCGTCGCGGGCCGCGAGACCGGCGAGAGCCCGCCGCCGAAGCGCTGTCGCGAGAGCGTGTACACGTCGCTCGTCCAGACGCACCTCCCGAAGCTGGCGGACGCGGGCGTCATCACGTACGACCGGGACTCACAGACCATCGAGCTCTCGCGACGCGCGCAGGACGTCCGGCTCTACACGGAGATCCTCGCGCCCGGCGGCGCGACGTGGTCGGAGATCTACCGCGCGCTCGCGGTGGCGTCGCTGCTCGTCGTGCTCGCCGCGCTCCTCGACGCCCCGCTCGTGTCGGCCGTCGACCCGGTCCTCTGGACCAGCCTCGCGCTCGGCGCCTTCGCCGCCGCGAGCGCCGTCCAGCTGTGGGTCAACCGCTTCTCGGTGCTGCGACAGCTCCGGCTCCGGTGACTCGGCTCGGAAAACAGCCCCTACTCGATTTTCGACCACTTCCCTTCGGTCCCCCTCCGTCGGTTCAGTTCTTCTCCGTCGGTTCAGTTCTTCTCCGTCGCTTCGATTTCCTGGCTTTCCTACTCGCTCGCGGCCGCGAGCGACGGCGGTAGCCGAAGCTCGAACAGTCGGGCGTCGCAGCCCGCACACCGCCCGGCGACGACGTCGTAGCTGGCACAGCAGGACTCGACGACCCGCTCTTCGAGCGCCACGTCCCCGGCGCAGGCGGGGCATTCCTCGACGAACAGCCGGAGGGCCCCGAGGACAGTGCTCTGGTCCACGAGCGGCAGGTCGGTCCAGTCGTCGCGGGTCGCCGTCAGCACGCGGTCGGCCGCGGCGTCCGCCCGAAACGCCGCGCGCGACTCCCAGTGGCCGATCTTCTCGTCGCCCGCGTACGCGAAGCCGACGCCCTCGTACCAGTCGATCGCCAGCTCGTCGCGGTCGACCCCGGTGAGCGACGCGAGCGCGTCGAGGTCGCCGTCGGTCGGCGTGTCGGCGTCGACCGCCGCCCGCCACGCCGCGGCGAAGTCGGGCGCGAACGCGAAGTCGTCGCCCCCCGGCGTCTCGACGAGGACGCCGGCGTCGAGGAGGTACGCCTCCGGGTCGACGTCGCCCGCCGGACGCTTCCCGCGTTTCGTCTCGCCGGGCGCCTTGCCGAACAGCGCGAGGACGCGCTCGGGGAGGTAGCGCTTCGTGAGCTCGGGCGTCCCCGGGACGAGGTAGCCGCGCAGCCAGATCGCCGCGAGCGAGGCCCCGAACCCGGCCGCGCCGAGGAGCGGCGCGCCGACCGCCGTCACCGCCGCCGCGCCGACCGCCGCGATCCCGACGTTGACGACCGTACACGGCAGACAACGGTTCTCGCCGGTGTACTCGGGCTGCCGGAGGCGGTCGACGGCGGTCCGGGCGGGTCGTCCGAGTCTGGCCGACAGCGTGGCGCGTGACGCGTTCATACACACGGAACGGCGGCGAACCGACCTATGTATGGGCCGCCTACCGCCCAGTCGTGCCCGATTCGCCGTCTCGAAATATCACAAAATATACTATATAGAGAGTATAGCAGAAGTAGACTGTAATAGCGTTCTTTTGATCGGTGTCAGCGCCGTATGAAGCCCTGAACGGCGTGATTCTACCGCACTATTGGATCGCGACATCTCAAATTATTGTTAACCGCAACTGATAAGACCTCTCCTGATAATCTAGCTTCAACTTGAATGGATGAGCCATGACACCACAACTCACTGGGTCGGAAGCATCGCTCGCCGACGGCGAGGACGGCTCCTCGCGGGACGCCGCCGGTCCCTCGCGCGACGAGGTGTTCTCCGCGCTGAGTAACGCGCGGCGGCGGAACGTCATCAAGTACCTGAAAACGAACGGTTCGGAGGCGCGAGTCCGCGACATCGCCGAGCAGCTGGCGGCCTGGGAGAACGACGTCGAGATCAACGAGGTCACGTACAAACAGCGCAAGCGCGTGTACACCGCCCTCCACCAGTCGCACCTCCCGAAGCTGGCCGAAAGCGGGTTCATCGACTACGAGCGCGACCGCGGGCTGGTGTCGCTCACCGAGGAGAGCCGGCAGCTTGAGGTGTATCTGGAGGTCGTCTCGGAAAACGAGATCCTCTGGAGCGAGTACTACGTCGGGCTCGCGGCCGTGTGCGGGCTGCTGGCGGCCGCGGCGTGGACCGGCACCGCCCCGTTCGACGCCGTCTCCGGATACGCGTACGCGGTGCTTTTCGCCGGGATATTCGGCGTGTCCGGACTGTTCCATCGGCTGTCGACGAAGCGGAACCGACTGGGGTAGGCGGCGGCTGAGCGTCCGCAGCCTCCCGTCACTCGACCCCGTCGAGCGCGGCGGGCTCCAGCTCGAAGACCCGCGCTTCGCACCCGTCACAGCGCCCGACGACCACGTCCCGAGCGGTACAGCAGGAGGCGACGACCTCCTCGCTAAGCGTCACCTCGGCCCCGCAAGCCGGACACTCCTCGACGAACAGTCGGAGCCCGCCGAGCACCCCGCTGCGCGCCGCCTGCGGGAGGTCGGTCCATTCGTCGTCGCTCGCGCGAAGCACGCGGTCGGCGGCGGCGTCCGCGAGGAACGCCGGCCGCGACACCCAGTGGCCGACCCGCTCGCCGTCGACGGCCGCGACCACCGCGTTTCCGCGCTCCTCGACCGACAGCCTCGGCTCGTCGTCGGGCGGCACGTCGGCGAGCCGCGCCACCGCCGGACCGTCGGCCGTCTCCCGGGCGGTCTCGAGTTCGCTCCGCCACGCGGACGCGAACCACGGCGCGTACGTCAGGTCGCTCCCGTCGTCGGTCTCGACGAGCGCGTCCGCGGCGAGCAGGTACGACTGCGGGTCGACGGCGACGCCCTCGGCCGACTCGCCCGACGGGTCGGCCTCGTCCGTCGGCGTCCCGATCGCGGCCGAAGCCCCCGATTCCACCCCGGCCGCCGGCGGCGCCTTGCCGAACAGCCGGAGCACCGACTCCGGGAGGTAGCGCTTCGTGAGCTCGGGCGTGCCGGGCACGAGGTAGCCGCGCAGCCAGATCGCCGCGAGCGAGAGCCCCGTCGCGGCCGCGCCGACAACGGGATCGACGGCGACGGCGACCGCCGCGCCGAGCGCGACGCCGATCGTGACGTTGACAGCGGTACAGGGGGTACAGCGATTCTCGCCGGTGTACTCCGGTTGGCGGAGGCGATCAACGACCCCGCTGCCCGACGCGTCCATACCGCGCCTACGCGGGGCGGGTGCTTGTAATTACGGACGCGCTGGGGCAGACCAGTCTCGCCGCCCGTCGCGGTCCGGCCGCTCACTACCGCCCGTCTAACACCCGCAGGGTTTTAGCCGCGCACGGCGGGTGTACGGACATATGGCAACGGGGATCGTCGGGGAGTTCCTCGATCTCAAGGCGGAGACGGACGCGGACGTCCTCGCGATGCAGTGCGGCGACTTCTACGAGTTCTTCGCGGACGACGCGGAGCTGGTCGCCGACGAGCTGGACCTCTCCATCTCGCAAAAGTCCTCCCACGGCTCGTCGTACCCGATGGCGGGCGTCCCCCTCTCGGAGCTGACGCCGTACGTGAACGCGCTGGTCGAGCGGGGATACCGGGTCGCGGTCGCGGACCAGTACGAGACCGACGACGGCGGCCACGCCCGCGAGGTCGTCCGCGTCGTCACGCCCGGCACGGTCCTAGAGACGAGCGACGACGACGCGCGCTACCTCGCGGCCGTCGTCCGGGAGGGGGACGCCGGCGGCGCGACGGGCGCGGTCGACGCCGCCGACGGCCCCTACGGGCTCGCCTTCGCCGACGTGACGACGGGGCGGTTCCTCGCGACGACGGTCGAGGACGGCGGCGACCTGCGCGCCGAGCTCTACCGGTTCGACCCCGCGGAGGTGCTGCCCGGCCCGCACGTCCGCAACGACGACGGCCTGCTCGGCGCGGTCCGGGAGGACCTCTCCGGGCGCGTGACCGCCTTCGACGCGGAGGCGTTCGCGGCGGGCCGTGCGAGACACGCCGTGCGCGAGCAGTTCGGCCGCGAGACGACCGACAGCGTCGGGCTGGACGCGGACCTCGCGGTCCGCGCGGCGGGCGCGGTCCTCTCGTACGTCGAGGAGACGGGCGCGGGCGTGCTGGCGTCGATGACCCGCCTCACCGCCTACGGCGCCGACGACCGCGTCGACGTGGACGCGACCACCCAGCGCAACCTCGAGATCACGGAGACGATGCGGGGCGACGCCGACGGCTCGCTGTTCGACACCGTCGACCACACCGTCACCGCCGCCGGCGGGCGGCTGCTCCGGGAGTGGCTCACTCGCCCCCGGCGCGACCGCGAGACGCTCGCCGACCGCCTCGACGCCGTGGAGGCGCTGGCGTCCGCGGCGCTCGCCCGCGACCGGATCCGCGAGGTGCTCGGCGACGCCTACGACCTCGAACGGCTCGCGGCGCGGACGACGAGCGGAAGCGCGGGCGCACGCGAACTCCTCTCGGTGCGGGACACGCTCACGCTGCTGCCGGACCTCGCCGACGCGGTCGCCGACACTCCCCTCGCCGACTCGCCCGCGGCCGCCGTCCTCGAACGCGTCGACCGCGACCGCGCGGCCGCCCTCCGGGAGGAGCTCGCCGAGGCGCTCGCCGAGGACCCGCCGAAGGCGAAGACGGGCGGCGGGCTCCTCAAGCGCGGCTACGACGACGAGCTCGACGAGCTGATCGAGCGCCACGAGTCGGTGAAGTCGTGGCTCGACGGACTCGCGGAGCGCGAGAAGCGCCGGCACGGGCTCAGTCACGTCACCGTCGACCGCAACAAGACGGACGGCTACTACATCCAGGTCGGGAAGTCGGTGGCGGATCGGGTCCCCGAGGGCTACCGCGAGATCAAGACGCTGAAGAACTCGAAGCGGTTCGTCACCGACGAGCTGGCGGAGAAGGAGCGGGAGGTCCTCCGCCTGGAGGAGGCCCGCGGCGACCTGGAGTACGAGCTGTTCGAGGAGCTGCGCGAGCGCGTCGCCGAGCGCGCAGAGCTGCTCCAGGACGCCGGCCGGGCGGTCGCGGAGCTCGACGCGCTCGCCTCGCTCGCGACCCACGCCGCCCGCCGGGACTGGACGCGCCCGGAGCTGACCGACGAGCGCCGCCTCGACGTCGAGGCCGGGCGTCACCCCGTCGTCGAGGGGACGACCGACTTCGTTCCGAACGACCTCCGGCTCGACGCCGAGCGCGGCTTCCTCATCGTCACCGGCCCGAACATGAGCGGGAAGTCGACGTACATGCGCCAGGCCGCGCTGATCCAGCTGCTCGCGCAGGCGGGCTCGTTCGTCCCCGCCCGCGCGGCCGAGGTGGGGCTCGTCGACGGCATTTACACCCGCGTCGGCGCGCTCGACGAGCTGGCGCAGGGGCGGTCGACGTTCATGGTCGAGATGCAGGAGCTGTCGAACATCCTCCACTCCGCGACCGAGGACTCGCTCGTCATCTTAGACGAGGTCGGCCGCGGCACCGCCACCTACGACGGCATCTCCATCGCGTGGGCCGCGACCGAGTACCTCCACAACGAGGTGCGCGCGCGGACCCTCTTCGCCACCCACTACCACGAGCTGACGACGCTCGCGGACCACCTCCCGCGCGTCGCGAACGTCCACGTCGCCGTCGACGAGCGCGACGGCGAGGTGACCTTCCTCCGCACCGTCCGCGACGGCCCGACGAACCGGTCGTACGGGGTCCACGTCGCCGACCTCGCCGGCGTGCCGGACCCCGTCGTCTCCCGCGCTGACGAGGTCTTGGACCGGCTCCGCGAGGAGAAGGCCATCGAGGCCCGCGGCTCGCGGAACGGGGGAGACGCCACCGACGGGTCCCCCGGCGACGGCGGGACCCAGCAGGTCGTGTTCGACCTCTCGTCGGGGTCGTTCTCGGGCGGCGGCGACGCCGAGGGGGCGACCGCGGACGCCTCGGTCTCCGAGGCGGGTCGCAACGGCGCGGCCCCCGGATCCCGACCGGCGGAAGCCGCCGAGTCGACGGCGACCGGCGGCGGCGAGCCCGAGAGTTCCGGGCCCGCCGACGGCCTCGACCCCGAGACCCGCGCCGTGATCGAGGAGCTGAGCGACGTCGACGTCGCGGCGACGGCGCCGGTGGACCTGCTCTCCCGCGTCCAGGAGTGGCAGGAGCGGCTGGAGTGAGGGCGCGTCTGACGTAAGAACTAATGTCTGACCTCGTCGTGTGGTGTGTATGGGCATCATGAGCAAGATCCTCGGCGGCAGTGGGAGCCGCTCCGTCGACGATTACGTCGAGCTCGACTCGGACGACTTCGCCGACGCGCACGCGGAGACGGGGACGCAGGTACACTTCGCCGAGATCGGCGACCAGAGCGACGTCATCCCGATCAAAGACGCCGTCTACGACGGCGACTTCGTCATCGCGGACATCACCCGCCACTCCACGTCGGACCGGACGATAGAACACGTCTACGACGAGCTCCGCCAGGTGGTCCAGGAGGTCGACGGCGACATCGTCCAGAAGGGCGACGACCAGATCATCGTCACCCCGACCGGCGTCAAGGTCTCGCGGCAGAAGCTGTAAGCGCCGCGTTCCGGCGATCTTCTCTCTCCGATTCTCTCGCAGGCACCCCTCTGTAGCCCGCGTTCGCCCGTATCGGTCGAACCGTGTCATATATGCCGTTCTCCCGCCCACGTAGAGTCGAATGGACGAGCCGGTCCTCCTGACGGGCGCCGGCGGACGGGTGGGACAGGCCATCCTCCGCGGTCTCGGCGACGAGTACGACTGGCGGCTCCTCGACCGCGAGCCGCTCCCGGCCGCGAAGGTGCCCGACGGGGTCACCGACGCCGACCGGTACGTCGCCGACATCACCGACGAGCGCGCCGTCCGCGAGGCCGTCGCCGACGTCGGCGCCGTGATCCACCTCGCCGGCGACCCGCGGAAGACGGCGCCGTGGGACTCGGTCCTCCGGAACAACATCGACGGGACGCAGGTCGTGATGCGCGCCGCCGCCGAGGCCGGCGTCGAGAAGTTTGCGTTCGCCTCCTCGAACCACGCCGTCGGCGGCTACGAGACGGCCGAGCGGACCCCGGACCTGTACCGCGCCGAGGACGACTACCGGCTCGACGGGAGCGAGCTGCCCCGCCCCGGCAACCTCTACGGCGTCTCGAAGGCGGCCGGCGAGTCGCTCGGCCGCTTCTACCACGACGAGTTCGACATGAGCGTCGTCTGCGTCCGCGTCGGGAACCTCACCAAGGATCACCCGCCCCGCGAGTACGAGCGCGGGCAGGCGATGTGGCTCTCGCACCGCGACTGCGCGCACCTGTTCGACCGCTGTCTCCGCGCGGCGTACGGCTACGAGATCGTGTACGGCATCTCGGACAACGACCGCCGCTACTACTCCATCGAGCGCGCCCGCGAGGCGCTCGGGTACGACCCCGCCGACAACTCCGCCGACTACACCTTCGAGGGCGAGCCGAAGCCCGACCGCGACGCCGAGGCGGACGGCGACCGCTACGCGCCCGAGTCCTTCGCGCCGGACGCCGACCGCCCCGCCAACGAGTCGCCGGCCGACCCGAACTTCCCGGCCGACCCGGACGACGCCTGACCGACCCGCCGCGCTCAGAACAGCCCGTCGACGTCGCGGCGCTTCCGCTCCTCCCGGTCGACGTGATCGCCGAGCCGCGCGGCCACCTGCGGCCGGGCGTCGGGCGTCCGGAGGTACGCGAACAGCAACTCGGCGAACTCGGTCCGCCCCGTCCCGCGCTCCTCCCGGGCGAAGGCCGCCGCGGTCGCGAGCGTCTCCGGGTCGCCCGGCTCGCCCGCCGTCGCGAGCGCCGGCGCCGCGACCCCGGCCGCGGCGAGCGACAGGCCGTCGACCGTCGGCGCCTCGCCGCCGACCCGGATCCGCGGCGCGCTCGCGGGGTCCGCTCCCCCCGGATCGGCCGCGAGCCGTTCGGCCCACTCCCGGGCGGGAGCCAGCGCGACGCCCCGCGCGTCGGCGACGTCCCTCAGCGCCGCCGCGGCGTCGTCCGCCTCCGCCGCCGCGCCGGCGCGGTCGCCGTCGGCCGCCCGGTGGGACGCCGCCGCGGTCGCGGCGAGCGCCCGGAGCAATCGCTCGTCGGCGCGGTCGCGCTCGCCGTCGCCCGGACCGGTCTCGCCGGCCGAATCGGCGTCTCCGTCGCGCTCGTCGGGGGCGGGTCGTCGGCCCCGGCCCCAGGCGACGCGCGCCGCGAGGAAGCGCCGCTCGTTGAACAGCGCGGCGCCGGCCCCGAGCGCGGCTGACGGGCCGGGCGCGTCGCGTGGGCCTCGATCCGGACCGCGGTGGCGGTCGGTCACGCCTCACGGTCGGCGACGGCGCATGATAAATGTCGAGTTCCGCGCCGGCAGGGCGGCGCGTCAGGGGGGAGTGGAAGGCGGCGCGTCAGCGAGACCGCATGGCGACACGTCTGCGGGGAAGTGGAGGGCGGCGCGTCAGCGGCGGAATCGGGACCGGCCGCCGGATCAGGCCTCCCGGACGGCGCCGTCGTCGTCCGGCAGGCGGACCGTTCGGTCGACCGTGGCGGGGTAGCGCCGGTGGACCGCCGCGCCGGCGACGGCACCGCAGAGGGCCGCCAGCGCGACGGCGGCCGCGGTCGGGAACGACAGGGCCGCCACCGTCGCGACCGGCAGCGCCGCGAAGGCGACCATCGCGCCGCGCGACGGGAGCGGTTCGGACGGTCGGGGACCCGCGTTCGGGTCGGGGCGGGCGGTGCGTCCGGAGGGGGATCGGTCTGCGTTCATCGTCGGATGGGGTGTGGTGCGAGGCGGACGCCTCGCGGGTCGAGTCGGTTCGGCCGTCGAGAACGGCGGGACGCGCTACGAGTCGAGGCCGTCGCGTCGGCGAAGGGAGCGGCGGGGGGGCTCGCCTCGGTGGACGAGCCGGCCGCCCCCGCGTCGGGGTCACGCGGCGACGGCGCCGAGGAGAGCGGCGACCGGCCCGCGGACCTTCCGGACGCTCCGGCGGGGGGCGAACGTCGGGATGGCGTCGCGGACGGTCATGGGTTCGACCCGGCGGTGGGGACCGACCGGGCGTATTCTCACCCAGAAACGGAATCGAGTTAATAGTTGCTCGTGTGTGTGACCCAATGCCGCGGCCGGCGGTCGCGGCCGACCGGCCACGCCCCCCGATCACCAGTACACTAAGGAAGGCCGGGAGCGTATCGCCGGTAGCCGTGTCCAGTAGCCTGCTCCCGGTGATCGCGGTCGTCCTCGTCTCGGGGCTCGGGGTCCAGCTCCTCGCGCACCGACTGCGGGTCCCCAGCGTCATCTTCTACCTCGCGATCGGGGTGCTGTTGGGGCCCGAGCTGCTGGGGCTGGTGACGCTGGAGACGTTCGGTGACGGCCTGGAGATCATCGTCGGGCTCAGCGTCGCGATCATCGTCTTCGAGGGGGCGTTCGCGCTCCGGATCGACCGGATCCGGCGCGCATCGACGGCGTCGCTCCGGCTGGTGACCGTCAGCGCCCTCGTGATGTTCGTCGGGACCGCGGCCGCGGTCCGCGCCTTCACCGACGGCACCTGGGAGATCGCGCTCCTGATCGGCGCGCTGCTCGTGGCCACCGGCCCCACCGTCATCACGCCGATCCTCGACGTCGTCCGAGTGCGCGACCACGTCGCGACCGCGCTGGAGACCGAGGGGATCGTCAACGACGTGACGGCCGCGATCGTCGCCGTCGTCATCTTCGAGACGCTGCTGCTCGACGACCTCGGCGTCCCCGCGACGGTGGTCTCGTTCCTCCAGCGGTTCGGCGTCGGGGTCGCGGCGGGGCTGCTCGCCACGGTCGTCATCTACGCGCTGCTGGAGAGCGACCTCGTCCCCGAACGCGACGTGCAGGCGTCGCAGTTCCTCGTGCTCGCGGCCGCGATCGGGTCGTTCGCGGCCGCGGAGGCGGTCGCCGCGGAGGCGGGCATCGCGGCGGCGGCGACGAGCGGGATCCTCCTCGGGAACCTCGGGATCGACAACCGCGAGGAGATCGAGCGGTTCGCGCAGAACACCACCACGATCGTCTTATCGTTCGTGTTCATCTCGCTCGCGGCGCTTATCGACGTGGAGGCGATCGCCGGCCTCGGGCTCGGCGTGGTCGCGATCGTGGTCGTCGTCATGCTCGTCCTCCGGCCGCTGGGGGCGTTCATCGCGACGGCCGGCGTCGAGCGGTTCACCCGGCCCGAGCGGCTGTTCCTCGCGAGCGTCGGCCCGCGGGGGATCATCCCGGCGAGCGTGGCGACGCTGTTCGCCATCGAGCTGGAGCTCGCGGGCAGCGTCGCCGCCGGCGAGCTGCTCGTCGGCACGGTGTTCGCGGTCATCTTCGCGACGGTCCTCGTGGAGGCGGGGCTCGCGCGGCAGATCGGAGAGTTCCTCGGAGTGTCACCAATGCGCACGATAATCATCGGCGGGGGTCGGGTCGGCCAGGCGCTCGCCACGCGACTGGAGAACAGGGGCGAGTACGTCGTGGTCGTTGAGACGGACCCCGACGTCGTCGAGCGCGCGCGCTCGGCCGGGTTCACCGTCTACGAGGGCGACGGCAGCGACACGGAGACGCTGCGCGAGGCGCACATCGAGGACGCCAAGCGGTTCATCACGACGACGGCCGACGACGACATCAACCTCCTCGCCTGTCAGCTCGCGATCACTAAGTTCGACGTCGAGTCCGTCTACTCGCGCGTGAACGACCCGGACAACGTCGACGCCTTCGACAGCATCGGCGTCACCGGCATCGACGCCACGACCGCGACCGCGGTCGCCATCGACGACGAGATCGAGCGGCCCGCGCTCACCCACTGGATGAACGAGCTCGGCGACAGCCACGACGTTCAGGAGATCGAGGTGACCTCCGAGACGCTCGCGGGGCAGAGCATCCGCGACCTCAACGCGCAGATCCCCGACGGCACCTTCGTCGCCGTGGTCAGCCGCGACGGCGACAACCGCGTCCCCTCGGCGGACAGCGTCGTCGAGGTGGGCGACCACCTGACGTTCATCGGCGACACCGACGGGGTCCGCCGCGCGATGGAGCGCTTCCACCCGCACGACTAAGACGTACATTACGGCGTTCGAACCGCTCGCGGTGGGGGAACTGCGGCTGATGACCTGCTGTTGAGCCATTTAGCAGCCGTAGGCGTTGTTGAAATACCACCATTCAGACATATTCTCGTCCGAAACAGCCGGTCGGTGAGAACCGCTTCGTGATTAATGACTGTAATTTAAGACATTCGGACATAACGAGTTTCACATGCCCTCCTCAAAACGTATTGCGGCGGTGTTGGTACTGATCGGTATCATTGGATTGGCGTATTCGGTACTGACTGGTCAAGTCATAATTGGAGCATGGTTGACGCTTTCAGCATTTGGTGTCGCGGCACTGGTGTACTACGGCGATTCCGAACGTCATATGCTCACTCGTGCTGCGATCGCTGTCACGGTTGCCTATGGCATTTTTATGCGCCAGCTGCCGGTGGCTGTCATCGCCGCCTGTGTTGTCTACCTCTCTGCGTGGCTTACCGGACCAAACAGTCCGTTCAACGCACCCGACACAGCGATATTTCCTACTCGACAAACAACTGCTGAAGGATCAGAAGACACTGATTGACAGTCCTGATTTCTTGTACTGACCAGCCTACTACTGTTCCGTCTTGAGCGATCCGCGGTTCACCTGTACTGACCACAGTAGCCCGGAACCTGTCACCACCTGAGGATTTCAACAGAGCCGAGCCGCACCAGCGAGGCGTCCTGACGGAGTCCTGCGCGAGCGAAGCGAGCGCAGGGCCCGTCAGGACCGAACGCAGCGGCTGTCGAACGAAGTGAGACAGCCGCAAAGTGAGCGTCCTGACGGAGATTTGAACTCGGAACGACGGTCGGCCTCGCTTCGCTCGGCCGCTGCGACGTTCCTGCTCAAATCTCCGTGGAGTTTTCGGACACACGCACGGCTCGCTACGCTCGCCGTATTGTGTGTCCGAAAACGTCCTGACGGAGATTTGAACTCCGGTCCCTGGCTCCGCAAGCCAAGAGGATAGTCCACTACCCTACCAGGACTCATCTCTACGTATCGCGGTAGAACTTAAGACGGTTACGGTCCGGCGGCCGCGTGCCCCCGGTCCGCACGGACGCTCCGGGCGGGATGAACACCTTTTGTATCGACGGGCACCATGAACCGCTATGCGACGCCTTCGAGCCGCGACCGCGCCCCGCGCCGGTCGCCCCGCCGACCGGCCGGGAGCCGGCGCGAACCCCGGGCAACGGCAACGCTTATGCGCGACCTCGCCGACCACGGAGGGACGAGTATGGGAGCCATAGAAGAGGTGTACGAGGACCTCGACACCGAGGTCGAGTTCGAGGAGTTCGAGGCCGCGGTCGAGGACAAGGTCGAGCAGATGGGCGGGCTCGCCGACGAGGAGACCGCCGCGATGCTCATCGCGCACGAGCTGCGCGACGAGGAGGCCGACACCATCGCCGACATCGAGCCGGGAATGAACGAGGTGAAGTTCCTCGGGAAGGTGACCGCCATCGGCGAGGTCCGGACCTTCGAGCGCGACGACGACGAGGCCGAGGAGGGCCGGGTGTGTAACGTCGACGTCGCGGACGCCTCCGGCTCCGTCCGGGTCGCGCTGTGGGACGACATGGCCGCGGCCGCCGAGGAGGAGCTCGAAGTCGGGCAGGTCCTCCGCGTCATGGGCCGCCCCAAGGAGGGGTACAGCGGCCTCGAAGTGAGCGCGGACAAGGTCGAACCGGACGAGGACGCCGAGGTCGACGTCCAGGTGCTCGACACCTACCGCGTCGAGGACCTCACGCTCGGCGCGTCCGACGTCGACCTCGTCGGTCAGGTGCTCGACACCGACTCGATCCGGACGTTCGACCGCGACGACGGCAGCGAGGGGCGCGTGGCGAACCTCACCGTCGGCGACGAGACGGGCCGCGTCCGCGTCACGCTGTGGGACGGGAAGGCCGACCTCGCCGGGGAGTTCGACCCCGGCGAGGTCGTCGAGGTCGGCGATGGCTACGTCCGCGAGCGCGACGGCGACTTAGAGCTCCACGTCGGCGACCGCGGCACCGTCGAGCGCGTCGACGAGGACGTCGAGTACGTCCCGGAGACGACCGACATCGCCGACCTCGAGATCGGCGAGACCGTCGACGTCGCCGGCGGCGTCATCGAGACGGACCCGAAACGGACGTTCGACCGCGACGACGGCAGCGAGGGGCAGGTCCGCAACGTCCGGATCAAAGACGAGACGGGCGAGATCCGCGTCGCGCTGTGGGGCGACAAGGCCGACCGCGAGATCGAACTGGCCGACCGCGTCGTCTTCACCGACGTGGAGATCCAGGACGGCTGGCAGGACGACTTGGAGGCGTCCGCGAACTGGCGCTCGACCGTCTCGGTCCTGGAGGGAGAGGGCGACGCGGCGGACGCCGCCGGCGGCGGACGCTCGGGCGAGGACCGCGACGCCGACGAGACCGGGCTCGGCGCCTTCGCCGAGGACGGACGGAAGGCGGCCGCGGAGGCCGTCGCCGGCGAGGGCGGCGAGGACGAGGCGAGCGGCGCGGGCGGCGCCGCGGCCGCGACGGCAGAGCAGTCGGGCGAGGCGGTGGAGTTCACCGGAACGGTCGTCCAGACGGGCGACCCGGTCGTCCTCGACGACGGCCAGCGGACGAAGACGGTCGAGACCGACGCGAGCCTCCGCCTCGGCGAGGAGATTACCGTTCGCGGGCCGGAGCGAGACGGCACCATCGACGCCGACGACGTGTTCTGACGCGGCCGGCTCCCCTCCGGAACCGGCGGCCACGCGGGTAACGGAAAGCGTTATACGATACACGGACGCGACTGTGTGTATGAGTGTCGAGTTGCCGTTCGCGCCGGTCGACGGGATCATCCGGCGGAACGCGGGGGAACTCCGCGTCAGCGCGGACGCCGCCGAGGAGCTCGCGCGACGGATCCAGTCGCACGGCGCGGAGCTGGCCGTCGACGCGGCCGAGCGGGCGACCGCGGACGGTCGGAAAACGCTGATGGCGGCCGACTTCGGGGTCGAGCAGGTCGTCAGCCGCGAGGACCTCACGCTGCCGGTCGCGCCCATCGACCGGATCGCTCGGCTCCGGATCGACGACCGGTACCGCGTGGGCGTCGACGCGCGGGTCGCGCTGGCGGACATCTTGGAGGACTACGCGGACAACGTCGCGAGCGCGGCCGCGACGCTGGCCCGCCACGCGGACCGACGGACGGTACAGGCCGAGGACATCGAGACGTACTTCGCGCTGTTCGAGTAGATGCGGTTCGGCTACAGCGAGCGGTGCCTCGACCACGACACCGGCGAACGACACCCGGAGAACCCGGACAGGCTCCGCGCGATCCGCCGCGGGCTCGCCAAGCGCCACGGCGTCGAGTACGTCGAGGCCGACCCCGCCGAGAAGGCGGCGGTCACGGCGGTCCACGACGCCGCGTACGTCGACGAGCTCGAGTCGTTCGTGGCGGACGGCGGCGGGAGCTGGGACCCCGACACCGTCGCAAGCGACGGGACGTGGGACGCCGCGCTCGCCTCCGCCGGCCTCGCCCAGTGGGCGGCCCGCGCGGCGCTCGACGGCTCGACCGGTCGACAGACGCCGTTCGCGCTCGGCCGCCCCCCGGGCCACCACGCGGTCACCGACGACGCGATGGGCTTCTGCTTCTTCAACAACGCCGCCGTCGCGGCCCAGACGGCGCTCGACGAGGACCTCGCGGACCGCGTCGCGATCTTCGACTGGGACGTCCACCACGGCAACGGGACGCAGGACATCTTCTACGACCGCGGCGACGTCTTCTACGCGTCGCTCCACGAGGACGGCCTCTACCCGGACACCGGCGACCTCGACGAGACCGGCGAGGGTGACGGGGAGGGGGCGACCGCGAACCTCCCGCTGGCGGCCGGCGCCGGCGACGCCGACTACCTCTACGCCGTCGACGAGGGGATCGCGCCCGCCGTCGACCGGTTCGACCCCGACCTGCTGATCGTCTCCGCGGGCTTCGACGCGCACCGCCACGACCCCATCTCGCGGATGCGCGTCTCCTCGGAGGGGTACGCGCTGTTAACCGACCGGATCCGGACGCTCGCCGAGGACGTCGGCGCCGCGGACGCGTACGTGCTGGAGGGCGGCTACGGGCTGGACACGCTGGCCGAGGGCGTCTCGATGGTCCACGAGACGTACGACGGGCGGCCGCCCGTGGACACCGACGAGGATCCCGACGCCAAGACGGAGTCGCTCGTCGACGACCTCCGGGCGGAACTGGGCCTGTAAGGCGCGGGGAGTCGCTTCGCTTTCTAGTTCAAATCCCTTCTGGGTACGTCGACGCCGGATTCGCTCGTCGCTACCGCTCCTCGTTCGTAGTCGGCGTCGAGAAGAACGCCCGGAGCGGGATTTGAACCCGCGTCACGACCGTGACAGGGTCGTATGATGGGCCACTACACCATCCGGGCAGACAGCGACAGCGCCCCGAAACGTGGGGACGCCCGGAGCGGGATTTGAACCCGCGTCACGACCGTGACAGGGTCGTATGATGGGCCACTACACCATCCGGGCTTGTCGCATCAGTTCGTACCCCTGTCTGGCAAATAAGGCTTGTCATCCCTGGCGGGAGTGCGGGTGGGTGACAGGGAACTGCGGCCCGCGGGCCGCGACGTTGCGGGGCCGGTCGGGGTCGCGGCCGGTATGCTTTTGTGCCGACCGCGCGTGTGTGGGAGTGTCGCTCGCCCCGCGACCGTGAGCCGTGCGCGGCGCGCTTGGTAACTCTTATGCCGCTGGCGTATATACGAATCTGTAGTATCTCGTGATAGCTTCTCCCCACCACCAGCACCCATGGTAGACGTAAGCCAACACGAACTCGTCCCGGACCACGTTCTCCTCGACGACCCCGAGGAGGTCGAGGAGGTCCTGGCGGAGTACGACGTGAAGAAAACGAATTTACCGAAGATCAAGCGCACAGACCCCGCGCTCCCCGACGAGGCCGAAGTCGGCGACGTGGTGAAGATCGTCCGCGACTCCCGTACGACCGACGAGGCGGTCGTGTACCGACTGGTCGTCTCATGAACAGGCAAGACCGACGCGTGGTTTCACGCGAGTACTTCTCGGACGAACGGCTCGCCGAACACCACTTCCGCTCGTTCAACAACTTCCTGGACCGCGGCATGCAGGAGGTGGTCGACGAGAAGGAGACGATCGAGACGGACATCGGCGACAAGGAGGGCCAGGAACCGGTGTACGTCGAGCTCGGCGACGTGCGGATGGTCACCCCGCGGGTCCGCGAGGCCGACGGCTCCGAGGAGCTGCTCTACCCGCAGGAGGCGCGCCTCCGGAACATCACCTACTCGGCGCCCGTGTTCATGGAGATGTCCATCGTGCGCGGCGGCGAGGACGAGCCCGAACAGGTCGTCGACACGACCGAGACCAAGGTCGGCCGGATGCCGATCATGGTCGGCTCGGACAAGTGCAACATGGCGGGCTTCTCCGACGAGGAGCTCATCGACATCGGCGAGGACCCCGTCGACCCCGGCGGCTACTTCATCGTCAACGGCTCCGAGCGCGTGCTGATGACCTCGGAGGACCTGGCGCCGAACAAGATCCTCGCGGAGTACGACTCGAAGTACGGCGACGAGATCCAGGTCGCGAAGACGTTCTCCCAGCGCCGCGGGTACCGCGCGCTGGTCCTCTGTGAGCGCAACCGCGAGGGGCTGCTCGAAGTGTCGTTCCCCTCCGTCTCCGGCTCTATCGACTTCGTGACGCTGGTCCGCGCCCTCGGGCTCGAATCCGACGAGGAGATCGTCCACCGCGTCTCGGACGACCCCGAGATCGTGAAGTTCATGCTGGAGAACTTAGAGGAGGCCTCGGTCCAGACGACCGAGGAGGCCATCGAGACCCTCGGCGAGCGCGTCGCCTCCGGTCAGGGGAAGAACTACCAGCTCAAGCGGGCGAACTACGTCATCGACCGCTACCTGCTCCCGCACCTCCACGAGGAGGGCGTCGACGAGGAGGACGTGCGGATCAACAAGGCGTACTACCTCTGCCGGATGGCCGAGGCGTGCTTCGAGCTCGCCTTAGACCGCCGGGAGGCCGACGACAAGGACCACTACGCGAACAAGCGCCTGAAGGTCTCCGGCGACCTCATGCGTGACCTGTTCCGCACCGCCCTGAACAAGCTGGCGCGCGACGTGAAGTACCAGCTCGAACGCGCGAACATGCGGAACCGGCAGCTCACGGTCAACACGGTCGTCCGCTCGGACGTGCTGACCGAGCGGCTCGAACACCCGATCGCGACGGGCAACTGGGTCGGCGGCCGCTCGGGCGTCTCCCAGCTCGTCGACCGGACGGACTACATGGGCGTGCTCTCGCACCTGCGGCGCCTGCGGTCGCCGCTGTCGCGGTCGCAGCCGCACTTCGAGGCGCGGGACCTCCACGCGACCCAGTGGGGTCGCATCTGTCCCTCCGAGACCCCGGAGGGGCCGAACTGCGGGCTCGTGAAGAACTTCGCGCAGGCGATGGAGCTCTCGCAGACGGTCGAGGACGAACAGGGGCTGAAACGAGAACTGGCGTCGATGGGTGTCGAGGGGATCCCCGGCATCGAGGGCGTCGACCGACAGACGGCGGACGACTGATCATGGCACAAGCAGAACGCGAAGCGAAGGTGTACGTCAACGGGAGCCTCGTGGGCACCCACGAGAACCCCCACGAGCTCGCGGAACAGATCCGCGAGGCGCGCCGCCGGGGCGACGTCTCGGAGATGGTGAACGTCTCGGTCAAAGACCGGACCCGCGAGGTCATCGTCAACGCCGACGCGGGGCGGGCGCGGCGCCCGCTCATCGTCGTCGAGAACGGCGAGCCCCTCCTCGGCGACGAGGAGATCGAGGCCCTCGAACGCGGCGACGTCGAGTTCGAGGACCTCGTCGAGCGCGGCTACGTCGAGTTCATCGACGCCGAGGAGGAGGAGGACATCCTCGTCGCCGTCGACGAGGAGGACGTGACCGAGGACCACACGCACCTCGAGATCGACCCGCAGCTCGTCTTCGGCATCGGCGCGGGGATGATCCCGTACCCAGAACACAACGCTAGCCCGCGGATTACCATGGGCGCGGGGATGATGAAGCAGTCGCTCGGGCTCCCCTCGGCGAACTACCGGATCCGGCCGGACACGCGCCAGCACCTCCTCCACTACCCGCAGCTGGCGATGGTGAAGACGCAGACCTCCGACCAGATCAGCTTCGACGAGCGGCCGGCGGCGCAGAACTTCGTCGTCGCCGTGATGTCCTACGAGGGGTTCAACATCGAGGACGCGCTGGTGATGAACCAGGGCTCCGTCGACCGCGCGCTCACCCGCTCGCACTTCTTCCGGACCTACGAGGGCGAGGAGCGCCGCTACCCCGGCGGCCAGGAGGACCGCTTCGAGATCCCGGACCAGGACGTGCGCGGCGCCCGCGGCGAGGACGCCTACACGCACCTCGACGAGGACGGCCTCGTCAACCCGGAGACGAAGGTCGACGAGTCCTCCGTCCTGCTCGGCAAGACCAGCCCGCCGCGCTTCCTCGAAGAGCCGGACGACATGGGCGGGCTCTCCCCGCAGAAGCGCCGCGAGACCTCGGTGACGATGCGCTCGGGCGAGTCGGGCGTCGTCGACACCGTGACGCTGATGGAGGGCGAGGACGGCTCCAAGCTCTCGAAGGTGAAGGTGCGCGACCAGCGGGTCCCCGAGCTCGGGGACAAGTTCGCGTCCCGACACGGACAGAAGGGCGTCGTGGGCCACCTCGCGCCCCAGGAGGACATGCCGTTCACCGAGGAGGGAGTCGTCCCCGACCTCGTGATGAACCCGCACGCGCTGCCGTCGCGGATGACGGTCGGCCACGTGCTGGAGATGCTCGGCGGCAAGGTCGGCTCGCTGCGCGGCTCGCGGGTCGACGGCACGCCGTTCCAGGGCGAAGACGAGGAGGAGCTCCGCGACCAGCTCGAGGAGTACGGCTTCAAGTCCTCCGGCAAGGAGGTCATGTACTCCGGCGTCACCGGCGAGAAGATCGACGCCGAGATCTTCGTCGGGACGATCTTCTACCACAAGCTGTACCACATGGTGTCGAACAAGCTCCACGCCCGCTCGCGCGGGCCGGTCCAGGTGCTCACGCGCCAGCCGACCGAGGGGCGCGCCCGCGAGGGCGGCCTGCGCGTCGGGGAGATGGAGCGCGACACGATCATCGGCCACGGCGCGTCGATGGTGCTCAACGAGCGACTCTTGGAGTCCTCCGACGCCGAGACGGTCCACGTCTCCGCGGAGACCGGGCTCGTCGCCGTCGAGGACCGAGAGCAGCGCCGCGTGTACGACCCGGTCACGGGCGACGAGGACGACATCCACGAGCTGGAGGTCAGCTACGCGTTCAAGCTCCTGCTCGACGAGATGATCGCCCTCGGCATCCGACCGAAACTCGAACTGGAGGACGCGATTTAGATGTCAACGCAAACACCGAAAGTGCTCGGCGGGATCGACTTCGGCCTCATGGACCCGGAGACGTACCGGGACATGTCCGCGACGAAGGTGATCACGGCCGACACGTACGACGACGACGGCTATCCGATCGACATGGGGCTGATGGACCCGCGACTGGGCGTCATCGACCCCGGCCTGGAGTGCCGAACCTGCGGTTCCCACTCCGGCTCCTGTAACGGCCACTTCGGCCACATCGAGCTGGCCGCCCCGGTCATCCACGTGGGCTTCACGAAGCTCATCCGGCGGCTGCTCCGCTCGACGTGCCGCGAGTGCGGGCGGCTCGCCTTAGACGACGCGCAGCGCGACGAGTTCCGCGACCGCTACGAGCGGGCGAAGGAGCTTGGCGACGACGAGCACGACGTGCTGAAGGCCGCCGTCCGGCAGGCCCGGAAGGCGTCGACCTGCCCGTTCTGCGGCGAGCCGCAGGCGGACATCAAACACGAGAAGCCGACCACCTACTACGAGGTCCAGGACGTGCTCTCGGGCGACTACTCCGAGCGCATCGCGGCCGCGATGCAGCCCGACGAGGAGGAGGACGACCCGGGCACCTCCCCGCAGGAGCTCGCCGACGCGACCGACATCGCCCTCGACCGGATCAACGAGATCATGGCCGGCGAGTTCCGCCCGCGCAAGGAGGACCGCCGCGCCATCGAGAAGGCGCTCGACGTCGACCTCACCGAGGAGGACATGAACAAGCTGATGCCCTCGGACATCCGCGACTGGTTCGAGGACATCCCGGACGAGGACCTCGAAGTGCTCGGCATCGACGCCGAACACTCCCGGCCGGAGTGGATGATCCTGACGGTGCTGCCGGTGCCGCCGGTGACCACCCGTCCCTCCATCACGCTGGACAACGGCCAGCGCTCCGAGGACGACCTCACCCACAAGCTGGTCGACATCATCCGGATCAACCAGCGGTTCATGGAGAACCGCGAGGCCGGCGCCCCGCAGCTGATCATCGAGGACCTCTGGGAGCTCCTCCAGTACCACGTCACCACGTTCGTCGACAACGAGATCAGCGGGACGCCCCCGGCGCGACACCGCTCCGGGCGCCCGCTGAAGACCCTCAGCCAGCGGCTGAAGGGCAAGGAGGGCCGCTTCCGCGGCTCGCTGTCCGGCAAGCGCGTCAACTTCTCCGCCCGGACGGTCATCTCGCCCGACCCGACGCTCTCGCTGAACGAGGTCGGCGTGCCCGACCGCGTAGCCAAGGAGATGACCCAGACGCTCAACGTCACCGAGCGCAACGTCGAGGAGGCGCGGCAGTACGTCCGGAACGGGCCCGAGGCCCACCCCGGCGCGAACTACGTGCGCCGCCCCGACGGCCGCCGCCTGAAGGTGACCGAGAAGAACTGCGAGGAGCTCGCCGAGAAGGTCGAGGCCGACTGGGAGGTGAACCGCCACCTCGTGGACGGCGACATCGTGATCTTCAACCGGCAGCCCTCGCTGCACCGGATGTCCATCATGGCCCACGAGGTCGTGGTGATGCCGTACAAGACGTTCCGGCTCAACACCGTCGTCTGTCCGCCGTACAACGCCGACTTCGACGGCGACGAGATGAACATGCACGCGCTCCAGAACGAGGAGGCCCGCGCCGAGGCCCGCGTCCTCATGCGCGTCCAGGAGCAGATCCTCTCGCCCCGCTTCGGCGGGAACATCATCGGCGCCATCCAGGACCACATCTCCGGCACCTACCTGCTCACCCACTCGAACCCCGAGTTCACGGAGACGCAGGCGTTGGACCTGCTGCGCGCCACGCGCGTGGACGAGCTGCCCGAGGCCGACGGCGTCGACGACGACGGCCGCGAGTTCTGGACCGGCCGCACGCTGTTCTCGGAACTGCTCCCGGACGACCTGGACCTCTCCTTCGCCTCCTCGGCCGGCGACGAGGTCGTCATCGAGGGCGGCCAGCTGATCGAGGGCACCATCGACGAGGACGCGGTCGGCGCGTTCGGCGGCGAGGTCGTCGACACGCTCACGAAGGAGTACGGCGAGACCCGCGCCCGCGTGTTCATCAACGAGATCGCGTCGCTGGCGATGCGCGCGATCATGAACTTCGGGTTCTCGATCGGGATCGACGACGAGTCGATCCCGCCGGAGGCCGAAGAGCAGGTCGACGACGCCATCGAGAGCGCCTACGACCGCGTCCAGGAGCTCATCGAGACGTACGAGGCCGGCGAGCTGGAGTCGCTCCCGGGCCGCGGCGTCGACGAGACCCTGGAGATGAAGATCATGCAGACGCTCGGGAAGGCCCGCGACTCGGCCGGCGAGATCGCCGACCAGCACTTCGGCGACGACAACCCGGCGGTCGTGATGGCCCGCTCCGGCGCCCGCGGTTCGATGCTGAACCTGACGCAGATGGCCGGCTCGGTCGGCCAGCAGGCGGTCCGCGGCGAGCGGATCAACCGCGGCTACGAGGACCGGACGCTCTCGCATTACCGGCCGAACGACCTCTCCTCGGAGGCCCACGGCTTCGTGGAGAACTCCTACCGCGGCGGGCTCACGCCCCAGGAGTTCTTCTTCCACGCGATGGGCGGCCGCGAGGGGCTCGTCGACACGGCGGTCCGGACCTCCAAGTCCGGCTACCTCCAGCGCCGGCTCATCAACGCGCTCTCCGAGCTGGAGGCGCAGTACGACGGCACGGTCCGGGACACCTCGGGCCGGATCGTCCAGTTCGAGTTCGGCGAGGACGGCACCTCGCCGGTGAAGGTCTCCTCCGGCGAGGAGGACGGCATCGACGTCGAGGGGATCGTCGACCGCGTGGTCGACGCGGAGTTCGCCTCGGACGAGGAGAAGGAGCGGTTCCTCGGCGAGCGCGAGCCGCCGACGAACCTCTCGGAGCACGCCGGGCCGGGGCTGAACAAGGCCGGCGGGCCGGGGGTGGAGTCCGATGACTGAGTACGACCACGTCACCGACGACATGGAGGCGGTCGTGGAGGCGACCGAGCTCCCACGTCGGCTCAAGACGAAGGTGTACGAGGCCATCGACCGGAAGGCCGAAGAGGCCGGCGAGGTCACCATCGAGCAGGCGACCGACATCGTCGACGGCGTCGTGAACCGCTACGAGCAGACGCGGGTCGACCCCCTCGACCCCGTCGGGACGGTCTCGGCGCAGTCGATCGGCGAGCCCGGGACGCAGATGACGATGAACACGTTCCACTACGCGGGCGTCGCGGAGATCGACGTCACGCAGGGGCTCCCCCGGCTCATCGAGCTGGTGGACGCCCGGAAGACGCCGGACACGCCGATGATGACGGTCCACCTCGACGGCGAGTACGCGACCGACCGCGAGAAGGCCCACGAGGTCGTCTGGTCGATCGAGGCGACGCGCATCCTCGCGCTCGGCGACGTGTCGACGAACGTCGCGGACATGCTGGTCCGGATCGACCTGAACGACGACACCCTCTTGGAGCGGTGGCCCACCCACTCCGACGCGACGGAGGTCGCGGAGATCATCGCCGAGACGATCGAGGACTCGCTCGGCGTCGAGACCCGACAGGCCGGCACGGTCATCGAGTTCGGCCCCAACGAGCCGAGCTACCGCGAGCTGCTCCAGCTCGTCGAGCGGCTCCGGGAGATCGTGTTCAAGGGCATCGAGGAGATCGAGCGCGTCGTCATCCGCAAAGAGGAGATCGACGGCGACGAGGAGTTCGTCCTCTACACCGAGGGGTCGGCGTTCGGCGACACCCTCGACATCGAGGGCGTCGACGCCTCGCGGACGACGTGTAACAACATCCACGAGATCTACCGGAACCTCGGGGTCGAGGCGGCCCGCGAGACGATCATCGACGAGACGAAGAACACGCTCGAAGAGCAGGGGCTCGACGACGTGAACGTCCGGCACCTCATGCTCGTCGCCGACATCATGACGAACAACGGCGAGATCGAGTCGATCGGCCGGCACGGCATCTCCGGCAACAAGGACTCGGTGCTCGCGCGCGCGGCGTTCGAGGTGACGGTCAACCACCTGCTCGACGCCGCGATCCACGGCGAGTACGACGACCTTGACGGCGTCATCGAGAACGTCATCGCCGGCAAGCCCATCTCGATGGGGACCGGCGACGTCGACCTCCGGATGGGGTCGCGCGTCGTGAGCGACGACTAATGCGCGTCGAGCTCTCCGACGAGGCGCGGCGGTACATCGGCCGGTTCGACGATCTGACCGGGGTCACGCCGACCGACTGCCTCGTGGAGGGCGACCGGCTCGTGTTCGTGGTCCCGGCCGGCGAGATGGCGGCCGCGATCGGCCAGGGCGGCGAGACCGTCGCGGAGGCCGAACGGCGGCTCGACAAGTCGATCGAACTGGTCGAGGACGCGGACACCGCCGAGGCGTTCGTCGCCAGCACGCTCGCGCCGGCGGCCGTCAACGCCGTCACCATCTCCGAGCAGAACGACCGCGTGGCGTACGTCGAGGTCCCGGAGGCCGACCGCGGCGTCGCCATCGGCGCGGACGGCGCGAACATCGAGACCGCCCGCCGGCTCGCGGAGCGGCACTACGACGTCGACGACGTGCAGCTGACCTGACGGCGAACCCACGCCCTTTTGCCGACGCGCCCGTTCCTCGTCGCATGGACCGGAGACGCTTCCTCGCCGGAGTCGGCGCCGGCGCCGCGGTCGGCGCCGCCGGCTGTCTCGGCGGCGACTCGGCGGAGCGGCCGTTCCCCGACGCCGACTGGCGGAGCGAGGACGGCCTCGACGTCGCGACCCTCGCGGAGCGGCACGCCGCCGCGCTCGTCGACGCCGGGGGCGCCACGCTGTTCTCGACGGCGGCGACGAGCCACGACGGCGACGCGGAGCCGACCCCGTGGCTCCCGTCACAGGAGTACGAGGCCGCCTACGACCTCGAAAACGGCCGCCAGTACGTGCGACAAGAGGTGACCGAGACCGACGAGCCGGACGTCTCGGAGCTGTACGTCGCCGACGGGGTGGCGCTGATCCGTCGCGAGACGGCCGACGGGACGCGGTACGGTCGGCAGTCGACGAACCGCTCGGCGAGCGAGCTCGAATCGGGGATGCGCGCGGAGGTCCTGACTGGGATCCGCGTCGGGAACGAGACCGCGAGCGGCGAGACGGCGTACGAGGGGCTGAACCTCTGGGCCCCGACGAGCGACGGCGCGGGCGAGGTGCGCGGGGAGCCGACCGCGCGGTTCGCGTCCGACTCCTTCGACGGCGACCGGAACGTTCCCGAGACCGTCGAGACGGCGTCGGCGACCGTCCACGTGTACGAGTCCGGCGTCGTGCCGCGGCTCGAACAGTCGTGGGCGGGCGAACACGACGGGCAGGGGGCGACGGTCGACGTCGACATCGACTACCGCGACCTCGGCGCGACGGTGACGGAGCCGGCGTGGGTCGCGACGGCGCGCGACGAGACGAGCGGCTGACGCCCCGTCCCGTTCCGGACGAAACGACGGGCGCTCTCGTCCGCTTACCGGCTCAGCGGGAGCGAACGTCCGTCGTTTCCGACAACCGACGCCCCGTGAAACACCCTCAGATCCGTCGAGAGGTACCGCTCGGAGGATCTGAGGCCGTTTCGCGACGGAGAAAGACGACGCTTAAGTAGCTCCGTTCGGAAGTAGGCGTACGATGGCGAACGGCAAGTACGCGGCCCGTAAGCTCAAAAAGGACCGGCAGAAGCGCCGCTGGTCCGACTCCGAGTACGCTCGGCGAGAGCGCGGGCTCAAGACGAAGTCCGACCCGCTGGAGGGTGCCCCGCAGGCGCGCGGCATCGTCCTCGAAAAGGTCGGCATCGAGGCAAAGCAGCCGAACTCGGCGATCCGAAAGTGCGTTCGGGTTCAGCTCATCAAGAACGGGAAGCAGGTCACCGCGTTCTGTCCCGGTGACGGCGCGATCTCCTTCATCGACGAGCACGACGAGGTCACCATCGCCGGGATCGGCGGTGCGAAGGGTCGCGCGATGGGCGACCTCTCCGGCGTCAACTACAAGGTCGAGAAGGTCAACGGCGTGTCGATGATCGAACTGGTTCGCGGGAACGCGGAGAAGCCGGTCAGATGAGCGGCGAGGAGACCGAGGCGCCGTCCGAGGAGGACGTCGCCGCCGACGAGCCGGACCCGGACGCGCCCGCCTCCAGCGAGGCCGCCAACGAGAACGCCCAGCTGTTCGGCGTCTGGGACGTCACCGAGATCGCCTACGAGGACCCCTCGACGAAGCGGTACATGACGGTGACGCCCATCGCCCATACGATGGGTCGCCACGCGTCCAAGCAGTTCAAGAAGTCCGAGATCTCGCTGGTCGAGCGGCTGATCAACCGCCTGATGCAGACCGAGGAGAACACGGGCAAGAAGCAGCAGGCGACGCGGATCGTCCGCGACGCCTTCGACATCGTCCACGAGCGGACCGAGGAGAACCCGGTCCAGATCCTCGTGACGGCCGTCGAGAACGCCGCGCCCCGCGAGGAGACCGTCCGCCTGAAGTACGGCGGCATCTCCGTCCCGAAGGCCGTCGACGTCGCGCCCCAGCGCCGCGTCGACCAGGCGCTGCTGTTCATCTCCGACGCCGTCGCCAGCGCGACGTACAAGTCGTCGACGCCCGCCGCCGAGGCGCTCGCGAACGAACTCGTCGCCGCCGCCGACTACGACGTCGAGGGCTCCTACTCCATCTCGCAGAAGGAGGAGCGCGAGCGCGTCGCCGCCGCGGCCCGCTGAACTCGGCCGCCGGCGCTTTCTCTCTCGTCTCTCTCCCGTCGGCCACCCGCGGGTCCGTCCCGATCGGGTCGCCGGTCGTCGATTCCGGCGTCGCGTCCCCACTTCTCGTCGGTCAGTAACTTCGTCGCGTACCGGTCGGAATAGCCGGGCGTCGCACCGTCGCTGTCGGCGCGTGAAAAAACGAGACTGTTGGCGTCGAGCGGTCCGCTCGGCCGTCGGCTCAGTCGTCGGCCGGCGCCGCGCCGGAGCCGCCGTCGGCGTGCTGCTGTTTGACCCACGAGAGCTTGCCGCCGGCCGCGAGGATGTCGCGCTCGCGCTCGGAGGCGTCGAGGTCGGCGGTGAACTCCCACTCGCCGTTGACGCTCACGGTGAACTCCTCCTGCCCGGAGCGGACGCCCGCGGGCACGTCGTCGACGATTTCGAGGTCGTCGCCCTGGTCGATCTTCTCGTACGTCTCCTCGTCGATCGCCAGCGGGACGATCCCGAAGTTGAAGAGGTTCGCCTTGTGGATGCGGGCGAAGCTCTGGGCGAAGACGGCCTCGATGCCGAGGTACATCGGACAGAGCGCGGCGTGTTCGCGCGAGGAGCCCTGGCCGTAGTTCTCGCCGGCCACGAGGACGCCGCCGTCGGCGTCGAGCGCGCGCTCGGCGAACGTGTCGTCGACGCGCGAGAGCGTGAACTCGGAGAGCTTCTCGATGTTCGAGCGGAACTTCAGGATGTCCGCCGTCGCCGGGATGATGTGGTCGGTGGTGATGTTGTCCTCCATCTTGAGGAGGGCCTCGCCGCCGTCCACGTCGATCCCGTCCTTCAGCGGCACGTCGCCGATGTTCGGGCCCTTGACGAGTCCGTCGTCGATCGCCTCGTCGGGCGAGATGATGTCCGAGTCGTCCTTCCCCATGCCGGGGCCGTACTTCGTCCCCATCTCCAGGCCGGGGGCCTCGAGGTCGCCGAGCTCGTCCGCGAGGTCACGCGGGTCGACGATCTCGCCGGTGATGGCCGCCGCGGTGGCGACCTCGGGCGAGCAGAGGAAGACGGAGTCGTCCTCGATGCCGGAGCGCCCCTCGAAGTTGCGGTTGAAGGTGCGCAGCGAGACGGAGTCGGAGGCGGGCACGTGGCCGATACCGATACACGCGCCGCAGGTCGCCTCGGAGAAGTTGACGCCGGCCGCCATCATCTCCGCGGTCCAGCCCTCGCGGGCCAGCATCTCGGAGGCCTGCTTCGAGCCGGGCGCGACGATCATCTCGGTCTGCTTGGCGACCTCGCGGCCCTCCAGCATCTTCGCGCTGGGGAGGATGTCCTCGTAGGCGCCGTTGGTACAGGAGCCGACGATGACCTGCTCGACGTCGGTGCCCTCGTACTCGCTGACGGGGGCGACGTTGTCGGGCATTGAGGGCGCGGCCACGAGCGGCTCGAGCTCGTTTAAGTCGACCTCGATCGTCTCCGCGTACTCCGCGTCGTCGTCGGGCTGGAGGTCGACGTACTCGTCCTCGCGGTCCTGGCGCGCGAGCCAGTCCTTCGTCTTCTCGTCGGTCGCGAAGATCGAGGAGGTGGCGCCGAGCTCGGTGCCGAGGTTCGTGATCGTGGTACGCTCGGGGATCGTGAGCTTCTCGGCGCCGGGGCCGGTGTACTCGAAGATCTTGCCGACGCCGCCCTTGACGGTGAGCTCGCCGAGCAGGTGGAGCGCGATGTCCTTGGCCGTCGCCCACTCGGGCAGCTCGCCCTCGAGGTGGACGTTGACGACCTCTGGCATCTCGACGTAGTAGGGGCCGCCGCCCATGGCGACGGCGATGTCGAGCCCGCCCGCGCCGATCGCGAGCTGGCCGAGCCCGCCGGGGGTCGGCGTGTGCGAGTCGGAGCCGAGCAGCGTCTTGCCGGGCGCGGCGAAGTTCTCCTTGTGGACCTGGTGGCAGATTCCGTTGCCGGGCCGCGAGAAGTAGGCGCCGTACGTGCCGG
This sequence comes from Halorubrum sp. Atlit-28R, assembly GCF_003665955.1. Classification (NCBI taxonomy): domain Archaea; kingdom Methanobacteriati; phylum Methanobacteriota; class Halobacteria; order Halobacteriales; family Haloferacaceae; genus Halorubrum; species Halorubrum sp. Atlit-28R. The sequence goes on along the minus strand of NZ_QPLS01000006.1, from coordinate 211,983 downwards.
CCGCGGAGCGGAGGAAGCGGTGGTCGTCGGTGTTCTTGAAGTCGAACTGGTACGTTTGGTGGTCGCAGTACTGCGCGGCGAGCTCCGTCTGGACCTCGTCCATCTCGAGGGCCTCGAACTGGAGCCACACCATCGTCCCCGTCGTGTCCTGGGTCAGCACCTGGTCGATCTCGATGCCGATCTCCTCGCCGGGCGTCAGCTCGCCCTCGACGAGATGGTCATCGAGGATCTTCTCGGTAATCGTTTGTCCCATAGTACGCGATGATGGCCCTCCCGTGGATATAAAACCCGCGAGTTTCCAGAAGATCGACCGTGTTAGATCCCGCGATACGGCAACCTTCGCCCCGATCTCCGCGTGGTACCACGCACCGTGAAATACGTAGCCGTCCCGAGTGTTTTAGGACATTAAACGCCTGAAACGGCCGAAATTGGCCGAATAGATGGTCCCGGTGATACCGGCCGGTTCCCCCGCCGGCGCCGCGACTCGCGGGCGACACCGTTTTGGCTCGCCCGCGGTTCCGGACGCGCATGTTCGACTCGGGAGCCGCGGTCGCGGCGGCGCTGGAGGCGGCCGGCGCCGACCTCGACGACGCGCAGCGACAGCCGAACGGCGTCGACCTCACCGTCGACGCGGTGTTCGCACAGACCGAACCGGGCCGCCTCGGACGCGACGGCAAGCGCGTGGGCGAGCGGCGGGAGCTGGAGCCCCGTGGCGACTGCTACCGGCTCGAACGCGGGAGCTACGTCGTTCGCTACGGCGAGCCGGTGCGGATCCCCGAGGGCCGGATCGGCTTCGTCCTCCCGCGCTCGACGCTGCTGCGGAACGCCTGTACCCTCGACACCGCAGTGTGGGACGCGGGCTACGAGGGCGTCGGCGAGGGCCGGCTCGACGTGGGCCACCCCGTCGAGATCGAGCCGGGCGCGCGGATCGCGCAGCTCGTCCTCGCCGAGGCCGACCACGACGGGACGTACGAGGGCGCCTACCAGGAGGAGAACCTCTGAGCGGGCGGTATGTGGCGCCCCGGGAACCCCCGAGGCCGACTACGCCCCGTCCCAGTCCCCGCCGACGCGGTCGATGCCCATCATGTCCTCGCCCGCGTGTTCGGTGAACACGACCTTGCAGTTCGGCTCGGGCACGCCGAACGCCTCGACCGCCCGCTCCATCACCGCCAGCGCGAACGCGCGCTTGTACTCGAACGGGCGGCCTTCGCGAATTTCGGCGTCTAGGAAGAGGAGCGGTCCGTCGACCCCCCGCCCGATCGCCATCGCCGACGGCTCGCGCTCGGCGATCGTCACGGCGACGTGTCCGGCCGTCGTCTCCATCTCCTCGGTGTACCGGTCGGTGACGAACGCGACGAACGACTCCCGCTCCGCGGGCGACAGCGACAGCGTGGTCGAGAACTGTAACAGGGGCATACCCGCGATTCGGCCGGGCGCGACTTCGCGCTATCGGCTCTCGGGCGCGACTTCGGGTGCGGACGCCTCGGCGCGCGCGGCGGCTGCGCGAGCGAGTCGCTCGGTAGGTAAAGGAACGAACGGCACGCCCGTGCCGGGAAAAGATGGCACGAGCGTGTCGTTCTGTAGGTCCCCGCTGACGCTTCGGCCCTCCAAGCGAAGCGTCACCTGAAACAAGCGGTGGTAGACACTTAAGCGTGCCGGGGGCGGCAGCGTTGTCGTATTAGTTAGCGGCAACGCGTTCACAACACGCGGTCAACAGGAACCGGGAATCCGCCCGACTGCGACCCGACGACCGCCGATCTGTCTGTCGATCCGACCCGACTACTGCCGAGCGGGGTGGTCCGCGCGGAGCCGCGTCTGCCCCTCGCCGAGGAGCCGCTCGCGGAGCGTCTCCCCCGGGGGCTCGGCGTCGGCCGGGGGGACGAGGCCGCGCTCGCGCAGCTCCGGGACGACGAGGTCGACGAAGTCGACGAGCGAGTCCGGGCGGACGACCTCCTTGACGTTGAACCCGTGGACGCCGACCTCCTCGTGCCAGCGCTGGAGCTCGGCGGCGACGCGCTCGGGGGTCCCGACGATCTTCGGCGAGGTGGTGCCGAGCCCGCAGAACTCCGCGACCTCGCGCACCGTCCACTCCCGGTCGGGCTGGGCCTTCGTGAAGGCGTTCATCGTCCCCTGGATCGCGTCCGTCTCGATGTGTTCGACCTTCTGGTCGGGGTCGAGCTCGGAGAGGTCCATGTCGAGGAAGCCGGAGAGCAGCGCGAGCGTCGCCTCGACGTCGACGTGCCGCTTGTACTCCTCGTACTTCGCCTCCGCGAGCGCCTGCGTCTCGCCGACGACCGGCACCACGCCGATGAAGAAGCGGAGGCTCTCGGGGTCGCGGCCGGCGTCGGCCGCGCGCGCTTTCACGTCCTCCATGTACTCGACGACGCCCTCCTCCGTCGGCTGGCTGGCGAAGACGGCCTCGGCGTTGCGCGCGGCGAACGAGCGGCCGTAGTCGGAGGAGCCGGCCTGGTAGACGACCGGGGTGCGCTGCGGCGACGGCTCGCAGCCGTGCGGCCCCGGCACCGAGAAGTGGTCGCCCTCGTGGTCGACCGCGTGAACCTTCTCCGGGTCGGCGTACCGGCCGGCCTCGCGGTCGACCTCGACGGCGTTGTCCTCCCAGGAGTCCTCCCAGAGCTTGTAGCAGACGTCGAGGAACTCGTCGGCGCGGTCGTAGCGCGTCTCCTTGTCGATCCGCTCGTCGAGCCCGAGGTTCTCGGCGGCCGACTCCAGGTAGGAGGTGACCACGTTGATCGCGACCCGCCCGTCGGTGAGGTGGTCGAGCGTCGAGAACTCTCGCGCGAGCTGGTAGGGGTGAGTGTACGTCGTCGAACGCGTCACCGCGAAGCCGAGGTCGTCCGTGACCTCCGCCATCGCGGGGACGACGAGCTGCGGGTCGTTCGCGGGCGTCTGGACGGCCTTCCCGACGGCGGTCTCGCGGTCGTCGCCGTACACGTCGTAGATGCCGCGCACGTCCGCGAAGAACACCGCGTCGAATCCCCCGCGCTCGGCGGTGCGCGCGACCTCGGTCCAGTACTCGCGGTCGGCGTAGTCCGCCGACCGGTCGCCGGGGTACCGCCACGACCCGGGCGAGACGTGCTCCACCGAGGCCATGGTGAAGAGGTTGAGGTGTAGGTGATCGGACACGGCCCTCGGTACGCGCTCCGGGGTAATACGGGCACAGGAAGTGGCGGGACTTGTCGCGGTCACGGACGGACTCCCGGGACTCGACGACCGCGGCCGAGGTCGACGCGGGGCGCGTTACGCCGAGACCGACTCCGGCGAGGAGACGTACGCGGCGAAGTCGGAGGTGGTGATGATGCCGATGGGCGTCCCCCCGTCGACGACCGGGACGTGGTGGAACCCGTGTTCGAGCATCGTCTCGGCGACGGCCGCCACGCCGTCCTGCGCGCCCGCCGTGATCGGATCGCGCGTCATGTACCGCTCGACGGTCGTCTCTGCCTTCGGCTGGCTCTTCGCGACGATGTCGACGAAGTCCGTGGAGGTCAAGATTCCGACGAGCTCTCCGTCGTCGTCGACGACCAGCACCGAGCTGATGTCGTTGTCGAGCAGCACGGCGGCCGCGTCCTCGACCAGCGTGTCCGGCGTCACCGTGTGGAGGTCCGTCGACATCAGCCGCGCGACGAACACGTCTTCGATCTCGTCCATACCCGAAACAGCCGCCCTCACCGTATAAGCGTTCTCACAGATACCGTGAGAGCCCGGACTGCCGGCGCGGCCCGGCCCCCTCGGGCTCCGCGACCCACGCCGTCCGCTCGTCGCGGAGGCGGTCGCGGTCCGCCGTGGTCGGGTCGGCCGGCTCGAAGGCGGGACACCCGCTCCCGCACTCGCGGCCGGGGTCGACCACGCGGTCGAAGTGCGCGCAGCGGGGCCGCCCGTCGGCGGTCGCCTCGCCGTGCGCGCACGCCGGCGGCTCGGGGCGCCACCCCTTCCCGTACGCGCGCTCGGCGACCCGGCGCCGCTTGCGCGCCTTCGCCTCGGGACCGACCAGGGCGACGTCCGTGCGGGAGGGGCGCTCGGCGCGGATCTCGACGCCGGGGGCGTCCGGGTCGAGTGGCGTCGGCTCGCGGACCACCTCGCGCTCGCCCGTCTCCGGGTCGAACCGCCAGACGCCGACCGCCTCCGGGATCCGGTTGAGGTGCGCGCGGGTGACGTAGGAGGCGGTCGCGAGCACGACCTCGTCGAACAGGCCGAGCGCGGCGTCGTAGCGCAGCTGCGCCTCCAAGTCGCCCGGCGTGCCGAGGTCGGGCTTGTTCTCGACGGCGACGAGGCCGCCGACCCAGTCGTCCGGGTAGCGCGCCGTCGCGCGCACGGCGTCCCGCCCGTTCCGTCGCTCGCGTTCGAGGTAGCCGACCTCGACGGCCCGGTCGACGACGGCCGCGGCCCGGTCCGGCGGGAGGTCGAACGCGTCGGCGACGGGCACGGCCTCGCCCGGGCCGACGGCGGCCTCGACGGCGGGGTCCGGGATCCGCTCGGCGCTGATCGCGGCCCGGTCGTCGAAGCCGGGCCCCCGCGACAGCAGGCAGACGTCGACGATGCGCGTCCCGGGCGTCTCGACGCCCGCGCCGAGCTGGCGGGCGACGACCCGGTCGGGGGATTCGAGCGCGGCGCACAGCGCCAGCTCGAACCGGTACTCCATGGGTGAGGAAGGGACGCGGCGGGCTAAAGCGCGTCGGCGACCGCGCTCGGGCTCCGGTTCCGCCCGCCCCCGGTCGTCGCCCCGCCGCCGGTCGAAACCGGTATTCCCCGCGGGTACCTACCCCGACCATGCGCCGGGTCACCCGGAACGTCGTCGTCGCCATCGCGCTGGTCGTCGTCGCGCTGCTCGCGCTCGGCGCGCTCCCCAGCTACCTCGGCAGCGGCGACCCCTACTACCTCACGGTCGAACCGATCGAGACGAACGGCACCGCGGCCGACGTGAACAACGTCTCCGACCGCCGGTACCCGTACCTGATCGGCGCGATAGAGAGCGACGACGGTCGGTCGAAGGGCTACCAGACCGGCCCGTACGGCGTGAAGGAGTGGTTCACGCACACGCCGTTCGACGAGGTGGACGCGCTCACCCAACAGGTGCCCGGCGCCGCGACCGAGGGCGGCGTGCGGGTGCGCCGCGACGGCGAGGTGTACCACGCCGAGGTGGTCCGACCGTGACGGGCGACCGCGGCGGGCACGCGGGCGACGCCCCCGCCGACGCGCCGGCGGCCGACCTCCGCGACCTCCCCGCGTTCTCCGACGGCCGCAACCACTCGCTGCCGGGCGAGCCGGAGTGGCCCGTCAGAGAGGTCGCGGTCGAGTACGACGAGGGGTGGTTCGTCGGCGGCTACGACCGCGTCGAACAGCCCGACGGGACGGAGAAGAAGTACTACTGGGCGGAGCTGTCGCCCGCGACCGTCGTCGTCGCGGTCGCCGACGACCGCGTGCTGTTCGTCGAGCAGTACCGCCCCACCGTGCGGAACACGCAGCTGGAGCTCCCGGCGGGGGTCGTCGAGGCCGGCGAGTCGTACACCGAGGCCGGGGCCCGAGAGCTCGCCGAGGAGACCGGCTTCGAGCCGTCGTCGACCTCGCTGCTCCAGGAGGTGTGGTGTTCGACGGGCGTGCTGCGCCACCGGCGCGGCTACGTGTTCGCCGAGGGGCTGGAGCCGGTCGACGTCGACCACGACAGCAACGAGTTCCTCGCCCCGCGGTCGGTCCCGGTCGAGGAGGCGCTGGCGACCGCGCGGGAGCCGCCGACGAACGACGCGACCCTTGAGGGGCTCCTGCTCGCCGAGCGCGAGGGACTGCTGTAGGCGCCCGCCGCCGGACCGCGACCCGTCGGTGCCCGACCGCCGCCGCGAACCGGCGCAGAACCCGACGCGCGTCCAGTTTCGGGCGCCGACGGGGAGGTATTAGTCGCCTCGGCCCCTGTACTCTGTCATGAGCCAGACCTCGGAGCAGTCGGTGCTGCTGTCGGACGACCCCCCGCTCGACCTCCGCCTCTCGGAGTCGGAGCTTGCGGCGACCCGCGAGCGGATCGTCTCGTTCATCCGCGACGTGGTCGACGACGCGGGCGCGACGGGCGCGGTCCTCGGCCTCTCGGGCGGTATCGACTCCACGCTCACCGCGTACCTCGCGGTCGAGGCGCTCGGCGAGGAGGGCCTCCACGGGCTCACGATGCCCTCCGCGGTCAACGACCCGGACGTGATGAGCGACGCCGAGCGGGTCGCCGCGGACCTCGGCATCGAGTACGACGTGGTCGAGATCCAGCCGATCGCGGAGGCCGTCTTCGACGCCGTCCCCGACGCGGCCGACGACCGCACGGCCGCGGGCAACGTCTACGTCCGCACCCGCGCCGTGCTGAACTACTTCGTCGCCAACGCCGAGGACCGCGTCGTCCTCGGGACCGGGAACCGCGCGGAGGCGATGACCGGCTACTACACGAAGTACGGCGACCAGGCGGTCGACTGTAACCCCATCGGCAATCTCTACAAACAGCAGGTGCGCCAGCTGGCCGCGCACGTCGGGGTCCCCCGCGAACTGGTGATGCAGGAGCCGACCGCGGGGATGTGGGAGGGGCAGACCGACGCCGAGGAGATGGGACTCGACTACGACACCGTCGACGCGATCCTCGCGGTCCACGTCGACGGCGGGCTGTCCCGGGCGGCGACGGTCCGCGAACTCGACGTGCCCGAGGCGGCCGTCGACCGCGTGGTCGACCTCCACGAGCGCAGCGCCCACAAGCGGGCGATGCCGCCGGCGCCGGAGCGATAAGAGGGCTCAGAGCGATAAGAGGGCTCAGAGCGGTAAGAGGGCTCAGAGCGATAAGAGGGCTCAGAGCGGTAAGAGGGGTCGAAGCGGCGGGGAGCCGCCGGGGTCGGGAGGACCGTGCGGGACGGCGAGCCGGAGCGGTCAGCGGGGGTCAGGCGTTCTGCGCCCGTTCCTTCGCCACCTCGGCGATCCCGGCGTTCGCCGAGCAGTTCGGGCACGCGTGTACCCGTCTCCGGTCGTCCCCGAAGACCTGGACGAACCGCTCGGAGACGTGCGCCTCGCAGTGTTCACAGGTCGGCATGGCGGTGAATGGTATCGCGGGTCATATTCGGTACACGTTCACTTGGTGCCCCGACCTCAAGAGCGCTTTTCAAACTCCGTCCCAAATCAGGCCCAAATTGGGGGACCGAAGCCGGAACACGGGCGAAAAACGCGGGCCGAGAAGGGGGTTAGCGGGCGGGACGGCGACGCGGTCCCGTCGCGCCGCCGCTCTCCCCGCGACCGTCGATCGCTCCGCGCGACGCGCCGCCGACGGGCCCGGCGGTCAGAACTCGCGCAGGGCGTCGAGCACGTCGTAGGCGCTCCCGTCGTCGATGACCTCGCGGGCCGCGTCGAGGCCGTCCTCGATGGAGTCGGCGTCGCCGCCGGCGTAGATCCGGAGCGCGGCGTTGACCGCGACCGCGTCGGCGAAGGCGCCGTCGCGCTCGCCGGCCAGCACTTCTTCCGTGACCGCCGCCGAGTCGGCGGCCACGTCGTCGACCGCGAGGTCCTCCTCCTCGAGGTCCATCCCGTACTCCGCGGTCTCGATCTCGAAGTCGTCGAAGGAGGCGCCCTCGCTTCCGGTCTCGTCGCCGTCGTCGCCCGCGGCGTCCCACTCGGCGACCTTCGTGTAACCCGGGCGCACGTCGTCGTACCCCTCCATGCCCTGGAACATCAGGACGCGGTCGAGGTCGTGGAACTCGCTTTCCACGAACGTGTCGACCACCTTCTTCGCGAACGCGAGGTGGTAGAAGGAGCCGAGGTGGACGGAGGCGCCGGCGGGGTTCGCCAGCGTCTCGACGGTGTTGACGAACGTCCGGACGCCCATCTGGTCGCGCCGGTCGAACAGGTCGTCGATGGCGGGGTTGAACGCGGGCTGGTAGTAGAAGCCGAAGCCGGTCTCGTCGACCATGTCGGCGGAGTCCGAGGGCGTCAGCTCGGTGTGGACGCCCAGTTCGTCTAAGACGTGCTTGTACGCGTCCTGCTTCTGGGTCGGCACGCGGTCGCCGGAGTGGACGACGACCGGGGTGCCGGCGGCGGCCGCGACGGCGCCCGCGGCGACGCCTAAGATCGCGGTCCGGCCCTTCCCGTCGTAGTTGGCGCCGCAGTCGACGGGGTCGGCGTCGGGCTCGGCGTACTCGACGCGGTCGCACATCACGTCGACGTACGCGCCGAGCTCCTCGGGCGTGTTCCGCTTCCAGCGGTTGGAGAGCCAGAACGCCCCGAGCGTCGTCGGGTCCGGCTCGTCCGCGAGGATGCGCTCGAACGCCTCGGTCGCCTGCGCGCGCGTCAGGTCGTCGGCCGACTTGTGGCCGGAGCCGCAGACCTCGGTCATCAGCCGCTTGAGGGGCCAGTCGCCGAACTCCTGAGTCGCCTGAGCCATACGCATCGTTCGGGTTCTCGGACGAAAAGTCCCCCGTTCGACTCCCGCGCGTCGGGAACGCGTCGGGTCGGGACCGTCCCTTTGGAACGCCACCGCAGGCGACGCGCGCCCGCCCGTCCCTCGCATCGCGCGCGAGCGCCGGGCCCGGCCGACCGGGTCGCTCTCTCGGGAATCGTGGTAGTTGTTCGCAAACAATAACCGTATGGATGTCTGTTTATACAAAGAAATGTAATACGTTTCGGTTGTTCTGCGCTTTTCTAATTCTGTATCAGGGCCTAATCAGCGTTAGAGTTATATGTTTGTCCATCTACTGGCCGGCTGTACCCGATGACGTCCAAATCCGTCGCCACCGCGCTCACGCTGTACCGGTCCCGCACGCTGACGCTCGAACAGGCCGCGACCGTCGGCGGCTGCTCGACGGCGCAGCTGGAGGAGAGCGCCCGGGCGTTCGCGGCGACGCCCGGCGAGCCCCCCGCCGACGACTGACGCGCGCTCGTCAGCATCGACACCCGTCTCGCTGACGCTCGACGCGCTGACGCTTGACGCTCGACGCCCTCCGAAACCCGTACGTACGCCCGCCCCCTATTCGAGGTAATGAGTCTGGACGCCGACTGGCGGGCCGACGTCGACGCCGTCGACGCGGCCCTCATCGACGAGTACCAGAGCGGCTTCCCCGTCGCGGAGCGCCCGTTCGAGCGGGTCGCCGACGAGATAGCGGCCGAGACGGGCGCCGCGGTCGACGCCGACGAGATCCTCCGGCGCGTCCGCGACCTCCGCGAGCGCGGCGTGTTCCGCCGGTTCGGCGCGGTTCTCAACCCGCCGGTCATCGGTTCCTCAACGCTGGCGGCGGTGCGCGCTCCCGAGGACCGCTTCGACGAGGTCGCCGAGGTCATCAACGGCTACCGGCAGGTGAACCACAACTACCGCCGCGACCACGAGTGGAACCAGTGGTTCGTCGTCACCGCCGGCTCGCGGGAGCGACGCGACGAGATCCTCGACGAGATCGAGGAACGGACCGGCTGCGAGGTCCTCGCCCTGCCGATGCTCACTGACTACTACATCGACCTGGAGTTCCCCGTCGTCAACGCCGACCGGTTCGCGCGCGAGTCCCTCGACGAGACCGACGTGTCCGCCACCCGCATCTCCGAGGACGCGCGCGGCGACCTCTCCGCGCTCGACGCCGACCTCCTCTTGGCGATCCAGGACGGCTTTCCGCTGTCCGCGACCCCCTACGAGGACGTGGCGGCGGAGATCGGTGCCCCCGTCGACGACGTGCTCGCCGCGGTCGAGCGCCTGCTCGCCGACGGCTGTATCAAGCGCGTCGGCTGTATCGTCAACCACGTCGTCACCGGGTTCACGAACAACTGTATGGTGGTCTGGGACGTGCCGGACGACGAGCTCGACGAGCGCGGCGAGGCGGTCGGCAGCCTCCCGTACGTCACCCTCTGTTACCACCGACCGCGCCGCCCCGACCGGGACTGGCCGTACAACATGTTCACCATGATCCACGGCCGCGAGGCCGAGGCGGTCGACGCGAAGATCGACGAGCTGGCGGCCGACCACCTCCCGTTCGCCCACGAGCGGCTCTACTCGACCGAGACGCTGAAACAGACCGGCGCGCGCTACGAGGACCTGGTCGCGGACGGGGACTGACCGGCGGCGGTCGCGGGGAGGCGACTCGGGCGACGCGGTCCGACCGAGGCCGGTCTCTCGACCCGCTCCGGACCGGTACGTTGAGGCCGCCGCCGGCCGCACGGTGAGACATGGCGACCGCCTTCGACAGGCTCGGATACGGGACGTACAAGCTGGCGGACGGCGAGGAGTGCGCGGCCGGGGTCGCGCACGCGATCGAGACCGGCTACCGCCACGTCGACACCGCCCAGGGGTACGACAACGAGGCCTCGGTCGGCGACGGGATCGACCGGAGCGGCATCGACCGCGACGACCTGTTCGTCGCGACGAAGCTCTCGACGGACAACCTCTCGTACGACGACGCCGTCGAGACCGCCCGCGCCAGCCGGGACCGGCTCGGCGTCGACTCGATCGACCTGCTGTACGTCCACTGGCCGATCAACAGCTACGACCCCGAAGAGACGCTGCCCGCGCTCGACGACCTCGTCGACGACGGCGTGATCGACCGGATCGGGCTCTCGAACTTCGAGCCGGACCAACTGGACGAGGCGATTGACCGCCTCGACCACGACGTGTTCGCCCACCAGGTCGAGTGTCACCCCCTGCTCCAACAGGAGCGGCTCCGCGAGTACGCGGTCGAGGACGGTCACTGGCTCGTCGCCTACTCGCCGATCGCGCGCAACCGCGTCGCCGACGTCGACGCGCTCCGCGAGGTCGCCGCGGCGCAGGACGCGACCCCCGCGCAGGTGAGCCTCGCGTGGCTGCTCTCCAAGGAGCGCGTCGCGCCGATCCCGAAGGCGGCCGACCACGGTCACGTCGAGGAGAACTGGGCCGCCCGCGAGATCGACCTGACCGACGAGCAGATCGCCCGGATCGACGGGCTCGACCGCGGCGAGCGGGTCGTCGACTTCGCGGAGGCCCCTTGGAACTGAGCCTGCGCTCCGGAGCGTTCAATACCGCTATTGTCCCCTCATAGTCGGTTTAACGGTCTTCCGTGTCGAGTGATAGTGTGTGCCGGAGTCGAGCCCACGGTCCGACCGCGGCCCCGCCCCGGAAGCCGACGGCGACGCGGACGGCGAGTCGGGTCCCCGCGACCGTCCGGCCCTCCTCGCCGCCACGCCCGACCCGGAGGCGGTGTCGGACCGGCTCCGCACGCTCGCCGCCCTCGCGGGCCTCCTCGGTCTCTTGTTGACGCTGATCGCGCTGGAACTGCTCGTCCGGCTCTGACCCGTCCGCCGCCGGACCGAAACTGAACGCCAGATCCCCCCGATCCGCCGGCGGATCCGTCCTCCGCGGTGGTTTCACTTCCGCTTTCGGGCGCGTTTTTAAAAGGTGCGGGCACGACGGTCCGGACATGGCTCAGTCCACGTTCGACGACGACGACCTGTTCGGCGAGGCGGCCGAGGAGACCCGCGCGGAGGTCGAAGAGCACCTCGCGGCGGCGCGCGACCAGCTCCCCGACCCGGACTCGGTGTGGGAGACGGACGCGGACAACGTCCTCGGCGCGCTCAACGGGCTGAAGTCCGCGCTCGACGCCGGCGACGCGGTCGACAGCGTGCGCTCGGCGAAGAAGGCGTACGTCCTCGGCGAGCGGGCCGACGCGTTCGACGACGCCGACGACCTGAAGGCGGAGATAGAGGAGCTGGAGTCGCTCGTCGGCGACATCGAGAGCGCGGCCGACGAGGTGGCCTCCCTCACCGGCACCGTCCCCGCGATCCGCGGCGCGCTCCAGGACGCGGCCGACGAGGAGTAGCCCCTCTCGCTTCCTCAGGTCTCCCGGTCGACCACCGCCGCCGCCAGCTCGGCGAGGGACGCGCTCGCGCGGTCGAGCAGCTCCCGCCCGCGCTCCGCGTCGCCCGCCCGCGGGTCGCCGACCACGCCGTTGTCGGTGAACTCGTCGGAGTCGTGCGCGAGGTTCACCCCGGCGACCCACTCGCCCCACCGCTCGGCGGCGCCCGCGTTCGCCTCGTCGACCCGCTCCTCGCGGACCAAGTCGGGGTTCGTCGCGCGCAGCAGCGCGGTCTCCAGCGGCCCGGCGTGACCCATGTCGCTCGCGTGGTCGCCGACCGCCTCGAACCAGGTGAACGCGACGCCGTACCCCGCGTGGGCGTCGTCGCGCGAGAACCGCCGGGCGACCTCCGCGAGCGCCTCGACGTTCCCCCCGTGGCCGTTGACGAACACGACGCGGTCGACCCCGTGCGAGACCAGCGACTCGGCGGACTCCCGGACGTACGCCCGGAACGTCTCCGGCGAGACCCACATCGTCCCGTCGAACGCGCGGTGTTCCTCGGCGACGCCGACCGGGACCGCCGGCGCGACCGCGACCCCTCCGCGCTCCGCGGCGGCGGCCTCGCTCGACGCCGCCGCCTCGTAGGTGTCGGCGCCCGCCTCGGCGACCGCGACGGCGTTCAGGGTGTCGGTGCCGAGCGGGGCGTGCGGCCCGTGCTGTTCCGTGCTGCCGACCGGGAGGAACGCGACGTCGACGTCGGCGTCGCGGACGTCGGTCCACGTGACCTCGCTGAGGCGCATATCCGCACCTCGGCGCGCGGCGTGGTATAGGCGGCGGTCACCGCCGACGCCGCCGTGGCCCTTGGCGGCGAGACCGGTGTCGCGGGCGCTCCCGAGGTATTATGCCCCTCCCCGTGGATCCGGACCGCATGAGCGGTGACAACGCGGACCACGACTCGGAGGCGCACGAGCCGGCCCCCGCCGTGACGTTCGGCCCGCTGAAGCGGGCGCTCCGCGAGCACCGCTACCCGGTGACGGCGGCGGAGCTGATAGAGCAGTACGGCGCCGCGACGCTGGAGGCGGAGACGACGACGGAGCGGCTCGACAGCCTGCTCGAGGGCCGCGAGGAGACGCAGTTCCGCGACCCCGCGGAGGTCCGCGAGGCGGTCCTCGACGCGCTCGGGTACGCCGACGACTCCCCGGCGCCCGCCGACGAGTGGACTCGGCTGCCGCGGTGACGGTCGACCGGGCCGACGGGTCGCTCCAGTCGACCGCGGTCAGTCGTCGTCGCTCTCGGCGTCCTCGACGATCCGGGCGGTGCGCTCCTGCGCCCGGTCGATGAACTCCTGTGGCAGCTCGTCGATCTCGCCGGCCTGAACGCCCCAGAGGTGCGCGTACAGCCCGTCGTTGTCGAGCAGCTCGTCGTGCGTGCCGCGCTCGGCGACCTTCCCGCCCTCCAGAACGAGGATGGTGCCCGCGTCCTTGATCGTCGAGAGCCGGTGGGCGATCGCGAACGTCGTCCGGTCCTCCGTGAGGCGGTCGAGCGAGCGCTGGATCAGCATCTCGGTCTCCGTGTCGACGTCGGAGGTCGCCTCGTCGAGGACGAGGATGTCCGGATCGGTCAACACGGCGCGGGCGATGGTGATCCGCTGGCGCTGGCCGCCGGAGAGCTTCACGCCGCGCTCGCCGACCATCGTGTCGTAGCCGTCGGGGAGGTTCTGGATGAAGTCGTGGGCCTCGGCAGCCTCGGCCGCCTCGCGGACCGCCTCGTCGGTCGCGTCGAACGTGCCGTAGGTGATGTTCTCGCGGACGGTGCCGTAGAACAGGTACGACGACTGCCCGACGTAGCCGATCGCGCGGCGCAGCGACCGCAGCGTCACGTCGCTGACGTTCTGGTCGTCGATCCGGATCTCCCCGTCGTCGACGTCGTACATCCGGAGGAGCAGCTTGAGCACGGTCGACTTGCCGGCCCCGGTCGGGCCGACCAAGGCGAGCGTCTCGCCGCCCTCGACCGCGAAGTCGATGTCCTCGACGATGGTCTCGTCGTCGTAGCCGAAGGAGACGTCGTCGTACACGACGCGGCCGTCGTCGACGACGAGCTCCTCGGCGTCGCGGTCCTCCTCCAGCTTCGAGGGCTCGTCCATCAGCCCGAAGATCCGCGCGGAGGAGGCGCGGGCGCGCTGGTACATGTTGATGATCTGGCCGAACTGTGCCATCGGCCAGATGAACCGCTGAGTGTAGAGGATGAACACGACGAACATCCCCTCGGAGAGCTCGCCCGTGAACGGGCCCGGCGGCCCCTGGAACACCCAGAGCCCGCCGACGACGAACGTGAGGACGAAGCCGATGCCCGCGAGCACGCGGAGGCCGGGGAAGAACTTGATCCGCGTCTCGATCGCGTCCCAGTTGGCGTCGAAGTAGTCGAAGGAGACGTCGTCGACGCGCTCGGACTCGTAGGACTCGGTGTTGGCCGCCTTGATCACCTGGATGCCGCCGAGGTTGTTCTCCAGCCGGGAGTTCATCTTGCCGACCGTCGACCGCACCTCGGCGTACTTCGGCTGGATGATCTTGATGAACACGTAGGTGAACCCGGCGATGACGGGGACGGGGAGCAACGCGACCAAGGCGAGCTGCCAGTTGATCCAGAACAGGAGGACGCCGATCCCGATCACCATCACGGACAGCCGGAACACGGAGTTCATCCCGTCGTTGAGGAACCGCTCCAAGCGGTTCACGTCGTTCGAGAGGATGGACATCATCTCGCCGGTCTGCTTGTCCGAGAAGAAGTCCATGTTGAGCCGCTGCATCTGGTCGTACGTGTCGGTCCGGACGTCGTGCTGGATGTTCTGGGCGAAGGCGTTGAACCCCCAGTTCCGGACCCAGTGGAACCCGGCGCCGAAGGCGAACGCGCCGACCAGCACCGCGATCGTGAACCAGAACTGGTCAACCTGCGTCGTCGGGAGCCACGCGTCGGGCAGTAGCACCAGCGGGATCTGCTCGTCGAACGCGGCCTCGCCGCGGAAGATGGCGTCGAGAGCGATCCCTAACATTAGGGGCGGGAGCAGGTCGAGCAGCCGCGCGAAGACGCTCGCGAGGATCCCCACCGTCACCTGCGGGACGTAGTCGCGGCCGTACTCGACGAACAGCCGCTTCATCGGATTCTCGATCTTGTCCCGCTGCTCCTCGAAGGGATCGTCTTCCTCCCATTCGACGCCACTCATCACACGGTCGTATCAGTCAGGCGGGCAAATAGGTTTCCTTCGAACCGAAATACATCGGCAGAAAACGCCGGTAGCGCGCGGCCGTTCGGGCGATTTCGCCCGGCCGACCGCGGTCACCGCGCGGACGCCTCGGCCGATCCGAGAGCGCGACCGTCGCGCGCGCCGGTCCCGGCTCCGACGACCGCACCGCGGACTCGCTCCTCGCGGCCCGGGGTCGGCCTCACAGCTCGCGCCGCTCCACGTCGGGGTCGACCCCGGCCTCGTCGAGGTCCTCCCGGATGCGTCGGCGCAGCGGGTCCGGCACCCCGTCGCGGGGGACCGGCGCCGCCGTCTCGCCCTCGTCGTCGGTCGGGACGGACCAGTAGAGGACGCGGGGCGTCTCGGCGTAGAACTCCACCGCGTATCGGTCGCTGCCTCCCTCGTAGTGGACGCGGGCGGCCGCGCCCTCCGCGCGCCACCCCTCCTGTCTGACCAAGGCGGCGATCGGGTCTCGCATGGCCGCGCTCGGGGGCCCGGACACATGTGGGTGTCGGCCGGGGTCGCGACCGAGGCTATTCGCCGGCGCGCCCGGTCGCCCGCTCCCCGCTCCGCCCGCATCGACACCGGTTTACAACCGCCGTCCCGATGACCCGCCATGTCTCTTCGCGTCACGTTCCTCGGGACGGGCGGCGCCGTCCCGACCGTCGAGCGCGCGGCCAGCGCCGTCTTCGTCAACCGCGAGGGCGACCGCTTCCTCTTCGACTGCGGCGAGGGCACCCAGCGCGAGATGATGCGCAGCGGCACGGGGTTCGCCGTCGACCGCGTGTTCGTCTCGCACCTCCACGGCGACCACGTCCTCGGGATCCCCGGCCTCGTCCAGACGCTCGGGTTCAACGACCGCACCGACCCGCTGACGGTCCACTGCCCGCCGGGGACCGACGACCACCTCCGCGACCTCGTCCACGCGGTCGGCCACGACCCGGCGTTCCCGGTCCGGATCGAGCCGGTCGCCCCCGGCGAGGTCGCCTACGAGACCGACGAGTACGCGGTCCGCGCCTTCGAGACGGAACACCGGACCGTCTCGCAGGGGTACGTCTTAGCGGAGGACGACCGACCCGGCCGGTTCGACCGCCCGAAGGCGGAGGCGCTCGGCGTCCCCGTCGGCCCGAAGTTCGGCCGCCTCCACGAGGGCGAGGCGGTCGAGGCCGAGGACGGCACGGTCGTCGAGCCGGAGCAGGTCGTCGGCCCGCCGCGTCCGGGTCGCAAGCTGGCGTACACCGCGGACACGCGCCCGCGAGAGGCGACCGTCGAGGCCGCCGAGGGCGCCGACCTGCTGATCCACGACGCCACCTTCGCCGACGACATGGCCGACCGCGCCCGCGACACGGCCCACTCGACCGGCCGCGAGGCGGGGTCGATCGCCGACCGCGCGAACGCGGAGCGGCTCGCCCTGGTCCACATCTCCTCGCGTTACGCGGCGGACCCGAGCCCGATCCTCCGGGACGCCCGCGAGGCCTTCGACGGCGAGTGTCTCCTGCCCGACGACGGCGACCTCATCGAGGTGCCGTTCCCCGACGCGGACTGAGTCGCTGAGGGTTCGACCGGCCGGTCCCACTCGGATGACTTCGTGACCGGCATGGAGACTGCCGAAGCCCCGGTCGCTCGACCGTACGATGACGGTTTTACTCATAAACGGTCGTTCGACACGGAGACCGCTGAAGCCCCAGTCGCGAGGCGGGCGCACGATCGCTGTGCGCCTCGCTCAGTCGCTCGTGCTGCTCGCTCCTTCGCCGCGGTGCTTGCGTCGCCTGCGCCCGCCTCGCGACTGCCCCTTCGAGTCCCGCCCGCACAGCGACCGCACCTCACGCCTCCCCAGCCTCGTCGCTCACTGCGTTCGCGACTCCCTCGCGCGTGCTCCTCGCGCCCGACGGGCGCTCGAAGGCACGCAGTGGGGCGCGACGCGCCTCTTGCAGCCGGCGGCAGAGCCGCCGGCGACGCCACCGCTTCGCTTCGTCACCTCCGTCGGATCCGCTTTTGTGTCACTCTGAACCGTGGGACAGTTCCACTTGAAACGAAGCCCGCGCACGGCTGACGGGCGTCTGACGCGAGCGAGGTCGTCCCGTCGGCCGATCTCCGCGGATCGAAAGAACACCGCGTAGCGGCCCTCAGGCGGGCGTTTCGTTCCACTTTCACCGCGGTCACGTACGTTTTAATACCATCTGGAACCAACCGTCGTACGCCTCCCACTGAAAACAAGACCGGAGGCGGAGACACCCCATGAGCGAACTGCGACAGGAAGCGGAAGCGATAGCGGAACAGTTCTCGGACCACACCGACGTCGACCCCGACGACGTCGAGGAGCGCCTCGAAACGCTCGTCGACGAGTACCGCGTGCCGCTCGACGAGGCAAGCCGGAGCGTCACCAACAGCTACCTCGAAGACGCCGGCATGGAGCGCGACGAGCTCGGCCGCGGCGGCAGCGAGGAGGTCCTCGTCAACGACATCGACGAGGACGAGCAGTGGGTCGACTTACGCGTGACGCTGGTCGACCTCTGGGAGCCGCGCAGCGACTCCATCTCGCAGGTCGGCCTGCTCGGCGACGAGTCGGGCACGATCAAGTTCGTCGCCTTCGAGACCTCCGACCTCCCCGAGCTGACGGAGGGGCAGGCGTACGAGCTCTCGAACGTCGTCACCGACGAGTACGAGGGGAGCTACTCGGTGAAGCTCAACCGGACGACTGGTATCACCGAGATCGACGAGGCGATCGAGGTCGGCGACAACGCCGACACCGTCGAGGGCGCTCTCGTGGACATCCAGTCCGGCTCCGGGCTGATCAAGCGGTGCCCCGAGGAGGACTGTACGCGCGTCCTCCAGAACGGGCGCTGCTCCGAACACGGCCAGGTCGAAGGCGAGTTCGACCTCCGGATCAAGGGCGTCTTAGACGACGGCGAGACGGTCACCGAGGTCATCTTCGACCGCGAGGCCACCGAGGAGCTCACCGGCATGACCCTGGAGGAAGCCAAGGACATGGCGATGGACGCGCTCGACACCACCGTCGTCGCCGAGGAGATGGGCGAGGACGTGCTCGGCCGCTACTACCGGGTCACCGGCCCCACCTTCGGCCGGTACGTCCTGGTCGACGAGATGGAGGACCCCGGCGCGGTCGACGTTGAAAGCGCGCTGATCGAAGCGAGGTCGATCTGAAATGAGCGGGTCAGCACCCACCCGAGAGGTCGCCCGGCGCGTGTTCGCGAGCGAGTTCAACGACGCCGGCTACACGTTCACCGAGTCCGACGACGAGCGCGCCCCCGTCTACGCGCTGCTCCCGACCGGCGAGTCCTCGAACCGCGTGTTCTTCGTGGGCACGCTCACGGAGAAGGAGGACGTCGGCGAGGACAGCGAGTACTGGCGCGGCCGCATCGTCGACCCGACGGGCACGTTCTTCGTGTACGCCGGCCAGTACCAGCCGGAAGCCGCTTCCAAGCTCCGGGACCTGGAGCCCCCGGCCTACGTCGCAGTCGTGGGGAAGCCCCGGACCTACGAGACCGACGACGGCACGGTCCGGGTCTCCGTCCGCCCCGAGTCGATCACCGAGGTCGACGCCGCCACCCGCGACCGCTGGGTCGCGGAGACCGCCCGCCGCACCGTCGAGCGCGTCGCCGCGTTCGACGACGAGGGCAACGAGTACGCGCGCATGGCGCGCGAGGAGTACGACCTCGACCCCGAGACGTACAAGGCCGCCGCGCTGTCGGCGTTAGAGGACCTCGACGAGAGCGGCGACGAGCTCGCCGGCGACGACGCCGCGCTCGGCGACGCCCCCGACGGGTCCGACTCGGCCGGCGCACCGGAGCCCTGAGGCGAGCGCGCCGCAGCCCTGAGGCGAGCGCGCCGCAGCCCTGATCCGGGGGGACGCCCGCCCGGCGCCCCGACGGCGCCGCTCGCCGTGCGACCGTCTGACAAACTGTTAAGTACGCAGCGAGACCTACGACCCGCTAATGGGCAACAAGAACAAGACGGTCTCGTTCCGCGTCAACGAAGATGCGTTCGAGGCGCTCCGCGACATCGCCGAGGAGCGGGACATCTCGCTGTCGGCGGTCTTCCGGGACTACGTGGACATGCTCGTTGCCCACGACGGTCAGGTCCGGGTCGTCCCGGAACACGAGCTGACCGACGCGGACGGTGACGGCGAGGCCTTCCCGCCCCGGGTCGAGGTGCCGAAGAGCTTCGTCCGGGAGCACGAGCGGCTAGAGCTCGAGGCCGAACACCTCCGCGAACAGCTCGAAGAGCACAAGCGGTACATCAACCACCTCCGGGAGCAGGTCGAGGGCGACGACGAGGACGTGATCCACCTAGAGGACCTCGACGGCGAGTCGGACGAGCCGTCGTTCCGACTCGGATAGGGGCACACGTCGCCCCGGACCGCCTTCCGCTCCGACCGAGACCGTCCGCCCCGGCGCTTCTCTCGCCGCGCTCGCCCGCCGAGCCGCGGCGCCGCGCCGCCCGGGTCCCGCTCCGACCGGCGCCCGCCGGCGCCAAAACCTTCCTGTTCGTCCGTTACTGACCGCCGAACCGCACATCTTGGCGAAAATATTGCCGGATGGCCCGAAGTTTGTTCAGAAACGTCCGATTCTCTTCCAGTGCGATGGACGGTTTCTCAGTGCGAAGGCGCTATTTCTGACTATACTAAATTATTTACGAAAACGATATTACCCGGGCGGTGGACGGATCGGACATGCGAAGGTGGGTTCGACCGTGACCGTGTTCGACAGGGCGTACGACGATACGGTTCGCGTCCTCGACGAGGACGGCGAGGTCGTCGGCGACGTCCCCGACCTCGACGACGAGTCGCTCGTCGAGATGTACAGGCACATGCGGCTGGCGCGGCACTTCGACGGCCGCGCGGTGAGCCTCCAACGGCAGGGCCGGATGGGGACGTACCCCCCGCTCTCCGGCCAGGAGGGCGCCCAGATCGGTTCGGCGTACGCGCTCGCCGACGACGACTGGATGATCCCGTCGTACCGCGAACACGGCGCCGCCCTGGTCCACGGGCTCCCGCTGAAACAGACGCTGCTCTACTGGATGGGCCACGAGGACGGCAACCGCGCGCCGGACGACGTCAACGTCTTCCCGGTCGCCGTCCCCATCGCGTCGCAGGTGCCCCACGCGACGGGCGCCGCCTGGGCCTCGAAGCTCCGCGGCGAGGAGGACGCGTTCATCTGCTACTTCGGCGACGGCGCGACGAGCGAGGGGGACTTCCACGAGGGAGTCAACTTCGCCGGCGTGTTCGACACGCCGACCGTCTTCTTCTGTAACAACAACCAGTGGGCCATCTCCGTCCCCCGCGAGCGGCAGACCAGGAGCGCGACGCTGGCGCAGAAGGCGGAGGCGTACGGCATCGACGGCGTCCAGGTCGACGGCATGGACCCGCTCGCGGTGTACAGCGTCACGGAAGCGGCCCTGGAGAAGGCGCGCGACCCCGACGCCGACCGCCCGCGGCCGACGCTCATCGAGGCGGTCCAGTACCGCTTCGGCGCGCACACGACCGCCGACGACCCGACGGTCTACCGCGACGACGACGAGGTCGAGCGCTGGAAGCGGAAGGACCCGATCGACCGACTGGAGGCGTACCTCCGGGACGAGGGAGTCCTCGACGACGAGCGCGTGGCCGAGGTCGAGTCGTCGGTCGAGACGCGGGTCGCGGACGCCATCGACGCGGCGGAGTCGATGGCGCGGCCCGACCCGCGGGAGCTGTTCGAGCACGCCTACGCGGAGCTCCCGCCCGAACTGGAGCGGCAGTACGAGGAGTTCGCCGCGCTGCGCGACGAACGCGGTGACGCGGCGTTCCTGGAGGACTGAATGACTGACACACAGAACCTCACGCTGGTACAGGCGATACGAGACGGACTACACACCGAACTGCGCGAGGACGACGACGTCGTCGTGATGGGCCAGGACGTCGGGAAGAACGGCGGCGTCTTCCGCGCCACGGAGGGGCTCTACGACGAGTTCGGCGGCGACCGGGTGATCGACACCCCGCTCGCCGAGTCGGGCATCGTCGGGACCGCGGTCGGGATGGCGGCGATGGGGATGCGCCCGGTCCCGGAGATACAGTTCTCCGGGTTCATGTACCCCGGCTTCGACCAGGTCGTCTCGCACATGGCGCGGTTCCGCACCCGCAGTCGCGGGCGGTTCACGCTCCCCATGACGCTCCGGGCGCCCTACGGCGGCGGCATCCGCGCACCGGAACACCACTCCGAGTCGAAGGAGGCGTTCTACGCCCACGAGGCGGGGCTGAAGGTGGTGATACCCTCGACGCCCTACGAGGCGAAGGGCCTGCTCGCGGCGTCGATCCGCGACCCCGACCCGGTGGTCTTCCTCGAACCGAAGCTGATCTACCGGGCGTTCCGCGAGGAGGTGCCCGAGGGGCCGTACACGGTCCCCATCGGCGAGGCGGCCACGCGCCGCGAGGGCGACGACGTGGCGGTGTTCACCTACGGCGCGATGACTCGCCCCACGCTGGAGGCCGCCGAGACGCTCGGCGAGGAGGGGATCGAGTGCGAGGTCGTCGACCTCCGGACGGTCTCCCCGCTCGACCGCGAGGCGATCGTCGAGGCGTTCGAGAAGACCGGCCGCGCGGTCGTCGTCCACGAGGCGCCCAAGACGGGCGGGCTCGCGGGCGAGATCACGGCGATCCTCCAAGAGGAGGCGCTGCTGTACCAGGAGGCGCCGATCGGGCGCGTCACCGGGTTCGACGTGCCGTACCCGCTGTACGCGCTGGAGGACTACTACCTCCCGTCGGCGGCGCGCATCGAGGACGGCATCCTGGAGGCGGTCGAATTTTAACATGGCCGCCGGAGATACACCCATGAACGCCGAGGTGACCGACGCGTGACGGTCGAGGAGTTCAAGCTGCCCGACGTGGGCGAGGGCGTTGCGGAGGGCGAACTCGTCAGCTGGCTGGTCGCGCCCGGCGACCGCGTCGAGGAGGACCAGCCCGTCGCGGAGGTCGAGACCGACAAGGCGCTCGTCGAGGTGCCGTCGAGCTACGACGGGACCGTCGAGGAGCTGTTCGTCGACGAGGGGGACATGGTCCCGGTCGGCGACGTGATCATCTCGTTCCGGGTCGACGAGGACGGCGACGGCGGGGCGACCGCCGAGGCGGAAGCCGAACCGGAGCCCGAGGCCGACGCGGGCGACGAGCCGGCGCCGGACGCGACCGCCGACGCGGACGACGGGACGACGAGCGGGCCCGACACGCCCTCGGGTCGCACCTTCGCGCCGCCGTCCGCCCGCCGGCTCGCCCGCGAGCTTGGCGTCGACGTCGGTGCGGTCGACGGGAGCGGCCCCGGCGGTCGCGTGACCGAGGCCGACGTGCGCGCCCACGCCGAGGGCGGCGGATCCGCCGACCCGGGCGGCGCGGACGACGGCCCCGAACCCCGCCCCGCGCCGACCGACACCGGCTCGGCCGGCCGGAAGTCCGCGGTTAGCAAGCGCGGCGACTCTTCGGACGGGGCGTCGGCGACCGCCGCCGGCGCGCCCGAGCCCGCGGGCCGCGAGACGACGCTCGCGACGCCCGCGACCCGGAAGGTCGCGCGCGAGCGCGGCGTCGACCTCGACGACGTGCCGACCGACGAGACCCGCGACGGCGAGGCGTTCGTCACGGTCGACGCCGTGAACGCGTACGCCGACGCGCTGGAGTCGCCGTCCGAGCCGGAGCCGGCGACCGTCGACGCGGACACCGCGCCGGCGACCGTCGACGCGGACCCCGCGCCGGACGCGACCGCCGCGACCGACGCCGCCGTGAGCGCCGAGGGCGACGAGACCGTCCCCTACCGCGGCGTCAGGCGCACCATCGGGAAGCAGATGGAGCGGTCCAAGTACACGGCGCCGCACGTCACCCACCACGACACCGCCGCGGTGGACGCGCTCGTCGAGGCCCGCGAGGAGCTGAAGCCGAAGGCCGAGGCCGAGGGCGTGAGGCTCACCTACATGCCGTTCGTGATGAAGGCCATCGTCGCCGGCCTGAAGGAGTACCCGTACCTCAACAGCGAGCTCCGCGAGGACGACGAGGAGATCGTGTTGAAAGGCGACTACAACCTCGGGATCGCGGTCGCGACCGACGCCGGCCTCATGGTCCCGGTCGTCGAGGACGTCGACGAGAAGGGGCTCTTCGAGCTGGCCGACGAGGTGAACGACCTCGCCGCCCGCGCCCGCGAGCGGAAGCTCAAGCCCGCGGAGATGAAGGGCGGCACCTTCTCGATCACCAACTTCGGCGCCATCGGCGGCGAGTACGCCACGCCGATCATCAACTACCCCGAGACCGCGATCCTCGGGCTCGGCGCCATCGAGGAGCGCCCCGTCGTCCGCGAGGGCGACGGCGGCGAAAGCGAGGTCGCCCCGGCGCCGACGCTGCCGCTCTCCCTGTCGATCGACCACCGGGTCGTCGACGGCGCGGTCGCGGCCGAGTTCGCGAACACCGTCATGGAACACTTAGAAACCCCCCTGCTGCTACTCAACGAATAATGGTCGTCGGAGACGTCACCACGGGAACGGAGGTACTGGTCATCGGCGCGGGGCCGGGCGGCTACGTCGCCGCCATCCGCGCCGCACAGGAGGGGCTCGACACGACCTTAGTCGAGAAGGACGCCTACGGCGGCGCCTGTCTCAACCGCGGCTGTATCCCCTCGAAGGCGCTGATCACGGGGAGCGGGCTCGCCCACGAGGCCGGCAACGCGGAGTTCATGGGCGTCCACGCGGACCCCGCCGTCGATATGGGGAGGATGATCGAGTGGAAGGACGGCGTGGTCGACCGGCTCACGGGCGGCGTCGAGAAGCTCTGTAAGGCGAACGGCGTGAACCTGGTCGAGGGCGTCGCCTCGTTCGTCGGCGAGAACACCGTCCGGGTCGCGCACGGCGGCGACGGGCAGGGCTCGGAGACGCTGGAGTTCGAACACGCGGTGATCGCCACCGGGTCGCGGCCGATCCAGGTCCCCGGCTTCGACTTCGGCGAGGACCACGTCTGGAGCTCCGCCGACGCGCTCGACGCCGACACGGTCCCGGACCGCCTCGGGGTCGTCGGCGGCGGCGGCTACATCGGCATGGAGCTGGCGACGACGTACGCCAAGCTCGGCGCCGAGGTCACGGTCGTCGAGATGCTCGACGACATCCTCGACCCCTACGAGGACGACGTGAAGCGCGTCGTCCGCAAGCGCGCCGAGGAGCTCGGCGTCGACTTCAACTTCGGCGAGGGCGCGAGCGAGTGGGCGGAGGCGCCCGACGGCGGCTACCTCCTCCGCACGGAGACGGAGGAGGGCGAGGAGTCGACGTACGGCGTCGACAAGATCCTCGTCGCGGTCGGTCGCCAGCCCGTCACCGACGGGCTCGACCTGGAGAACGCCGGGATCGAGACGGACGACCGCGGGTTCGTCGAGACGGACGACCGCACCCGCACGGCGGTCGAGCACGTCCACGCCGTCGGCGACGTGGCCGGCGACCCGATGCTCGCGCACGCGGCCTCCAACGAGGGGGTCGTCGCCGCCGAGGTGATCGCCGGCGAACCGGCCGCGCTCGACAGGCAGGCGGTCCCCGCCGCGGTGTTCACCGACCCCGAGATCGGCACGGTCGGGATGACGGAGGCGGAGGCCGCCGAGGCCGGCTTCGAGCCCGCGGTCGGCGAGATGCCGTTCAACGCTTCCGGGCGGGCGATGACGACCGGCCACACCGAGGGGTTCGTCCGGATCGTCGCCGACGAGGAGACCGGGTTCGTCCTCGGCGGACAGATCGTCGGCCCCGAGGCGTCGGAGCTGATCGCCGAGGTCGCGCTCGCGGTCGAGATGGGCGCCACCCTCGAGGACGTGGCCGCCACCGTCCACACCCATCCGACGCTCGCGGAGGCGGTGATGGAGGCCGCGGAGAACGCGCGTGGGCAAGCGATCCACACGCTGAACCGCTGACCGCGTTCGATCCCTCCCCGTCACGCGTGACCCCGGTCCCGTCCCGCGGAGGTCTCCCGACGAGGCGTACTGATGACCGCCGGACCCTCGCGTGTTACTCTCGCTCACACCCGTCGGATTACCGAAATTCTGACAAATATGCGCCGGCAGCGGGCCTCTCCGAGCGGTAAACCCCTCGGAGCGCCGCTACGGTCTCCGACGGGGAATTCGTGGATCCGCAAATAGAACTTCATTATTTCGATAGAAACCCTCCGTTATAACGATGTTTCCCTCACAGAATTAGACAATATTATCTGCGAAGAGGAGCGACCGTTTTTTGATGGCTGGTAACACCAAAGAGTGGTGGCCGGATCAGCTGGATCTGGAACTGCTCGACCAGAACGCCGCCGATATCGGTCCGTACGACGAGGAGTTCGACTACGCGGCGGCGTTCGAGGAGCTCGACCTCGACGAGGTCAAGTCCGACCTCGAAGACGTGATGACCGACTCGAAGGAGTGGTGGCCCGCCGATTACGGGCACTACGGCCCGCTGTTCATCCGGATGGCGTGGCACAGCGCCGGCACGTACCGCTCGCTCGACGGGCGCGGCGGCGCCGCCGGCGGACACCAGCGGCTCCCGCCGATCAGCAGCTGGCCGGACAACGTGAACCTCGACAAGGCCCGGCGGCTGCTGGAGCCGGTCAAGACGAAGTACGGCGAGAAGCTCTCGTGGGCCGACCTCATCGTGCTCGCCGGCAACGTCGCGCTGGAGTCGATGGGCTTCGAGACGTTCGGCTTCGCGGGCGGCCGCGCGGACGACTTCCGCGGCGACGACGCCGTCGACTGGGGCCCCGAGAGCGAGTTCGAGGCCACCTCCCCCGACCGGTTCGACGAGGACGGCGACCTCAAGGCCCCGCTCGGGAACACCGTGATGGGCCTCATCTACGTCAACCCCGAGGGGCCGAACGGCGAGCCCGACCTCGAGGGCTCGGCGAAGAACATCCGCCAGTCGTTCAGTCGGATGGCGATGAACGACAAAGAGACCGTCGCGCTCATCGCCGGCGGCCACACCTTCGGGAAGGTCCACGGCGCCGACGACGGCGACAACCTCGGTCCGGAGCCCGAGGACGCCCCCATCGACCTCCAGGGCCTCGGCTGGGACAACGAGTTCGGCGAGGGGATGGGCCCCGACACGATCACGAGCGGCATCGAGGGTCCGTGGAACGCCACTCCGACCGTCTGGGACACGAGTTACGTCGACAACCTGCTCGAGTACGAGTGGGAGCCGGAGAAGGGTCCCGGCGGCGCGTGGCAGTGGACCACGAAGAACGACGAGCTCGACGACGCCGCCCCGGGCGTCGCGAACCCCGACGACAAGGAGGACGTCATGATGCTCACGACGGACGTCGCCCTGAAACACGACGACGACTTCCGGGCCGTCCTCGAGGAGTTCCGCGACGACCCCGACGAGTTCCAGGAGACGTTCGCGAAGGCGTGGTACAAGCTCATCCACCGTGACATGGGCCCGCCGGAGCGGTTCCTCGGCCCCGAGGTCCCGGAGGAGACGATGATCTGGCAGGACCCGCTGCCGGACGCCGACTACGAACCGATCGGCGACGCGGCGGTCGGCGACCTCAAGGGCGCCCTCCTCGACTCCGGCCTCTCGACCGGCGAGCTCGTCAAGACCGCGTGGGCGGCGGCGTCCACCTACCGCGACAGCGACAAGCGGGGCGGCGCCAACGGCGCCCGCATCCGCCTCGAACCGCAGCGGAGCTGGGAGGCCAACGAGCCCGAACGGCTCGCCGACGTCCTCTCGACGCTCGAAGACGTACAGGCCGAGTTCAACGAGTCGCGCTCCGACGACGTGCGCGTCTCGCTCGCCGACCTCATCGTGCTGGGCGGGACCGCGGCCGTCGAGCAGGCCGCGGCCGACGCGGGCTACGACGTCGAGGTGCCGTTCGAGCCCGGTCGCGTCGACGCCACCGCCGAGCAGACCGACGAGGAGTCGTTCGAGGCGCTCAAGCCGAAGGCCGACGGGTTCCGCAACTACCTCGGCGACACCGACGAGGACGTCGAGGACCTCATGGTCGACAAGGCCGACCTGCTGAACCTGAGCGCCAGCGAGATGACCGTGCTGGCCGGCGGGCTGCGAACGCTCGGCGCGACCTACGGCGACCGCACGGCGTTCACCGACGAGCCCGGGACGCTGACGAACGAGTTCTTCGTGAACCTGCTCGACATGGCGTACGAGTGGGACGAGGTGACCGACGCCGAGGACGTCTACGAGGTCCGCGACCGCGACACCGGCGAGGTCGCGTGGGAGGCGACGCGCGCGGACCTCATCTTCGGCTCGAACGCGCGGCTCCGCACCATCGCCGACGTGTACGCCAGCGACGAGGAGAAGTTCGTCGAGGACTTCGTCGCGGTCTGGAGCGAGGTCATGACGCTCGACCGCTTCGACCTCGAGTAACGCCCCCGTCGCAGTCGGATTTTTTCGGTCTCGCAGCGCGGTTCCGGTAGCTCCGGCTCTTCCTCGCCGACGCGGCCCGAATCGACCCTCTCACCTGCCGAACCCTCGGCTTGTAACGGACGTCTGGCTTTCCGGCTATCGCCGTGCGCAACGAATTCTATATCGCGACATGTGATTTACTACTGCGCCGACGGCCGAATCTCCCGTTCGACCGCAGGCCCGATTTCCCGGCCCGAACCGGCGTCTCGGCGGCGATCGACCGCCTTTTTTCCCGCCGGGCCCTCGTTCGCGACATGGCCGACGAGTTCGACCCGGAGAAGTTCGAAGACAAGTACGCGAACTACTTTCAGGAGCTCCAGCGGGCGTACAAGAACGCGTTCAACCAGATGAACGACCGGCACGACTCGGAGCTGATCCACGGCATCGACCAGACCGTGCTCAACGAGTCGGAGCCGTTCTACGAGGACGGCGAGTTCCGCGTCGAACTCCCGGAGAACCCCCGCGAGCGCATCCGCGGCGCCGTCGCGGTCGACGACGAGACGTTCGAGGAGACGCTCGACGAGTACGTCGAGCGGATCGAGTCCGAGCTGTACCGGACGCTGGGCGTCGACCGCCCGGAGTGACCAACCGTGAGGGGTCCGCGTCGCGCCCGGATCCGGCCGAACCAAAGGCATAAGCCCGCCGCCCGCCAACTCGCGGGCATGAGCACGGACACGACTGACGCGGAAAACGAGCTCCGCGAGCGGATCACGAACTTCCTGCGGCGTAACTTCCCGCAGATCCAGATGCACGGCGGGAGCGCCGCCATCGCCCACCTCGACCGCGAGAAGGGCGAGGTGACGGTCCAGCTCGGCGGCGCCTGTTCCGGCTGCGGCATCTCGCCGATGACGATCCAGGCGATCAAGTCCCGGATGGTCAAGGAGATCCCCGAGATCGAGACGGTCCACGCGGACACCGGCGCGGCGGCCGGCGCCGACGGCGACCTCGGCGGGACCAGCAGCGGCGGGATGTCTCCTTCCTTCCCCGGCGAGACGACCGACGACGACGGCGGCGACGACGAAGGCCCGCAGGCCCCGTTCTGAATCGGTTCGACCGACGGTTTCTCTCCCTTTCTCTCCGACTCCCGAGTCGCATCGCCGTCCACCGGCCAGTAGCCGATTTTGCACGGAAGCGGCCTCCTCGGAGCTGAATCCGTGGGATACGGTTATCGAACCGGATCCCGGAGTAAATCTTATGGCGCTATATCAAATTCGTACGCCGCCCCGATCTCAGTCCGACTGAAGCCTTTTTCTCCCCGGCAGCCGTGGGGAATCGCTATGTACCATCGCGAGGTCGAACCCACGGCGGAGTACGTCGCGCGGTTCGAGACCGGCGCCGACTGGCGCGAGGAGATAGAGGCCCTCGCCCGCGAGGAGGACGTTGAGGCCGGCTGGTTCACGGCGCTCGGCGCGGTCCAGGACGCGGACGTCTGGTTCTACGACCAGGAGGAGACCGAGTACCGGTCGGTGACGTTCGACGAGCCGCTGGAGGTGGCCGCCTGCGTGGGCAACGTCTCGCTTCTGGAGGGGGACGTGTTCGCCCACACCCACGCGGTGCTCTCGCGCTCGAGCGGGCAGGCCCTCGCGGGGCACCTCGACTCGGCGACCGTCTGGGCGGGCGAGTGCCACCTGCGCGCGTTCGCCGAGCCGCTGGAGCGCTCGCACGACGAGGCCACCGACTTGGACCTGTGGCTGTGACCCGCCGAGCGCACCGCGTCTCCCCCGCGACCGAGCCGCGATGAGACCGGACGACGAGCGCTACTTCGCGCGGATCGAGGAGCGCCTCGACGAGGCGTGGGACGTGGCCGAGACGGCCAAAGAGCAGGGCCGCGACCCGGAGCCCGAGATCGAGATCCCGGTCGCCCGCGACATGGCGGACCGCGTCGAGAACATCCTCGGGATCGACGGCGTCGCGGAGCGCGTCCGCGAGCTGGAGGGCGAGATGTCCCGCGAGGAGGCGGCGCTGGAGCTGGTCACCGACTTCGTCGACGGGAACGTCGGCGACTACGACTCCCGCGAGGGGAAGATCGAGGGCGCCGTCCGGACCGCCGTCGCGCTGCTCACCGAGGGCGTCGTCGCCGCGCCGATCGAGGGGATCGACCGCGTGGAGCTGCTGGAGAACGACGACGGCACCGAGTTCGTCAACGTCTACTACGCGGGCCCGATCCGCTCGGCGGGCGGGACCGCCCAGGCGCTGTCGGTGCTCGTCGCCGACTACGCCCGGTCGCTGCTCGACGTCGACGAGTACAAGCCCCGCGACGTTGAGGTCGAGCGCTACGCCGAGGAGATCGCCTTATACGACAAGGAGACCGGGCTCCAGTACACCCCGAAGGACAAGGAGTCGAAGTTCATCGCGAAGCACATCCCCGTCATGCTCGACGGGGAGGCGACGAGCGACGAGGAGGTCTCGGGCTTCCGCGACCTCGAACGGGTCGACACCAACTCCGCGCGCGGCGGGATGTGTCTCGTCGCCGCCGAGGGGATCGCGCTGAAGGCCCCGAAGATCCAGCGGTACACCCGGAACCTCGACGAGGTCGACTGGCCGTGGCTCCAGGACCTGATCGACGGGACGATCGGGAAGGACGGCGCGGGCGACGGCGACGCGCCGGCGTCCGAGGGCGACGCGGACGAGGACGGCGACGACGCCGACGGGGAACCCGACGAGCCGGCGGCCGACCCCGCGGCCGACGACTCGCCCGACGGCCCGCCCCGCGCCGACCCCTCCCAGAAGTTCCTCCGGGACCTGATCGCGGGCCGTCCCGTCTTCACGCACCCGAGCGAGGCGGGCGGCTTCCGCCTCCGGTACGGTCGCGCGCGCAACCACGGGTTCGCGACCGGCGGCGTCCACCCGGCGACCATGCACATCGTCGACGACTTCCTCGCGGCGGGCACGCAGATCAAGACGGAGCGGCCCGGGAAGGCCCACGGCGTCGTCCCCGTCGACTCCATCGAGGGGCCGACGGTCCGCCTGGCGAACGGCGAGGTGCGGCGGATCGACGACCCCGAGGAGGCGAAGGCGGTCAGCAACGGGGTCGAGAAGGTGCTCGACCTGGGCGAGTACCTCGTCAACTACGGGGAGTTCGTCGAGAACAACCACCCGCTCGCGCCCGCGTCGTACGCCCCCGAGTGGTGGGTCCAGGAGTTCGAGGCGGCCGGCGCCGACGTACAGGCCATGTGCGACGACCCGCACGTCGACTTAGAACACCCGGGCGTCGACCGGGCGCTCGCGTGGGCTCGCGAGTACGACTGTCCGCTCCACCCCGAGTACACCTACCTCTGGCACGACGTCTCGGTCGACGCGTTCGCGGCGCTGGCCGACGCCGTCGCCGCCGGCGAGGTCGCCGACGGCGTCCTCGCGATCGAGCGCACCGAGCCGGTCCGGGACGCCCTGGAGTCGCTGCTGGTCGAACACGCCGCGACTCCCGACGCGCTCCGGATCCCGACGTGGCGCCCGCTCGCGCGGTCGCTCGGGATCGACGACGGCCTCCGCAGGGAGTGGGACGCGGACGACCTCTCGGCGGCGGCCCGCGAGTACGCCGACGGCGAGAACGCGATTCGCGCGGTCAACGAGGTCGCCCCGTTCGAGGTCCGCGAGCGCGCGCCGACCCGGATCGGCAACCGGATGGGTCGGCCGGAGAAGTCCGAGAGCCGCGACCTCTCGCCCGCGGTCCACACGCTCTTCCCGATCAACGAGGCGGGGGGCCCGCAGCGCGACGTGGCGGAGGCCGCGGGCGTCATGGACGACACCGGCCGCCGCGGGCGGCACGAACTAGAGGTCTCCGACCGCGTCTGCCCCGACTGCGGCGAGCACACCTACGCCGCGCTCTGTCCCGACTGCGAGACGCACACCGAGCCGCACTACGAGTGTAACGACTGCGGCACCGTCTGCGAGCCGGACGAGGCCGGCCGCGTCGAGTGCCCGAACTGCGAGTGGGAGGTGACGGCCGCGAGCTACCAAGAGGTCGACGTCAACGACGCGTACCGCTCCGCGCTGGAGCGGGTCGGCGAGCGCGAGTCCGCCTTCGAGATCCTGAAGGGGGTCCAGGGGCTCACCTCGCGGAACAAGACGCCCGAGCCGATCGAGAAGGGGGTCCTCCGCGCGAAGAACGGCGTCACGTCGTTCAAGGACGGGACGGTCCGGTACGACATGACCGACCTCCCGGTCACCGCGGTCCGGCCCGAGGAGCTCGACGTCACCGCGGACCACTTCCGCGAACTCGGGTACGAGACCGATATCGACGGCGAGCCCCTCCGCCACGACGACCAGGTGGTCGAGCTCCGCGTCCAGGACATCGTCCTCTCGGACGGCGCGGCCGAGCACATGCTGAAGACCGCCGACTTCGTCGACGACCTGCTCGAACAGTTCTACGGGCTCGACCGCTTCTACGAGGTCAACGAGCGCGACGACCTCGTCGGCGAGCTCGTCTTCGGGATGGCCCCGCACACGAGCGCCGCGACCGTCGGGAGAGTGGTCGGTTTCACCTCGGCCGCCGTGGGATACGCGCATCCGTACTTCCACGCCGCCAAGCGGCGGAACTGCTTCCACCCGGAGACGAAACTCTGGTACGAGGACGAGACCGGTCAGCTACGATACGACGAAATCGAAGCGTTCGTCGAGAGGTACCTCGATCGGTCTGAGGTCGAGTTCGACGACTTCGGAACGGCCGTCGGCGAACTGGAACATGTCGACGGCGACCTGCGCGTTCCGTCGCTGACCGCGGACGGAGATCGCGTCTCTCGTCCGGTAGAGGCGGTCAGCAAGCACGACGCACCGGACCACCTCGTCCGAGTCCGGACCGAATCCGGCAGATGGATAACCGTCACTCCTGACCACGGTGTCCACGTGTACGACGGCGAACGGGACGCAGTCGCCGGCAAGGAAGCGCGGGAAATCGACGCGGACGACAGACTCGTAATTCCCGATTCGGTCGGGGTCGACGACGTCGACCGCGACTCACGCCGGTTCGATTTGCTCGCCGAATTTATTCGGTCCGACGCGGTTCCGACCGACCGTCTCATGATCAAAGGGCTGGACAAGGACCGCCTGTACGAGCTCTTCGAGGACGCGTTCGCCGACGACTGGGAGGGGAGATTCTACCCGCTCCAGAGCATGACGGAGGTCTTCGGGACGAACAAGAAGACGCTGAGTAACTACCTGTACAGAGAGAGCTTCCCCGTGTCGTATCTCCTGCGGTGCTTCTCCTCGCTCGACGAGATGCTCGCCTTCGTTCCGGACGACGTCTCGCTCGGAATGAAACGCGATCGCACGGAGATCGATCGGTTCGTCGATCTCAACGAGCGCGTCGCGACGCTGCTCGGGTACTACGCGGCGGAGGGGTTCGCCCGCGAGCAGGAGACGCCGAAGGGGACGATCCACCAGACAACGATCTGCGGGACGGAAACGGAAGCGAGGGAGTTCTTCCTCGACGTTCTGCGGGAGGAGTTCGGGGTCGACCCGTACGAAGAGAACCACGCGAAAGTGACCGTCTCCGGTCGCCTGTTGCGTGCGTTCTTCGACTCGGTGCTCGACTCCGGCGTGTACGCACACACGAAGCGCGTCCCCGATCAAATATTCGACGTATCCGACGAGATCATCGGTGCGTATCTGAGCGGATACTTCAGCGGCGACGGCAGCGTCGACGACGGATCGCTCCGAATCACGGCAACGACGGTCAGCGAAGAGCTTCGCGAAGACTTGCTCGGCCTTCTGCGGCGGCTCGAAGTCCACGCGAGCGTCGACCGACCCGAGCGGGTTCAGCTCCGTGATAAGTTCCCCGAATTCTACGACGACAGCGACACGCGGATGACCGCACAGACGTACGTCCTCAGTGTCTCGTCACACGACGCCGTTCGATTCTCCGAAATCGCCGGATTCCACCTCTCCCGGAAGCAGGACCGATTGACTGAGAACGTCTCGTCCGTCGAACCGTACGCGCGAAAAGCGTCTGACGGCGGGTCCGGCGAGTATCTCGTCGAAGGCGTCGCTGAGGTCGAGGCTGTCGAGAGCGACGTCGACCACGTGTACTGTCTCACCGTTGAGGACACGCATTCACTCGTCGCGAACGATCTGTCGGTCGATCAGTGCGATGGAGACGAGGATTGCGTAATGCTGCTGATGGACGGACTTCTCAACTTCTCGAAAGAATTTCTGCCAGACCAACGCGGCGGGCGGATGGATGCACCCTTAGTGATGTCTTCGCGAATCGACCCCTCGGAGATCGACGACGAGGCGCACAACGTCGACATCGTGCGGGAGTACCCGCTGGAGCTGTACGAGGCGTCGCGCGAGCTGGCCGACCCGGAGGCGGTCGAGGAGCTGATCCGGATCGGCGAGGACACGCTCGGGACCGACGACGAGTACCACGGGTTCGACCACACCCACGACACGACGGACATCGCGATGGGCCCGGACCTCTCGGCGTACAAGACGCTCGGCGACATGATGGAGAAGATGGACGCGCAGCTGGAGCTGGCTCGGAAGCTCCGCGCGGTCGACGAGACCGACGTGGCCGAGCGCGTCATCGAGTACCACTTCCTGCCGGACATCATCGGCAACCTCCGCGCGTTCTCGCGGCAGGAGACGCGCTGTCTCGACTGCGGCGAGAAGTACCGCCGAATGCCGCTGACCGGGGACTGCCGCGAGTGCGGCGGCCGGGTGAACCTCACGGTCCACGAGGGGTCGGTGAGCAAGTACGTCGACACCGCCATCGAGGTGGCCGAGCGGTTCGACTGCCGGCCCTACACGAAACAGCGGCTGAAGGTGTTAGAGGGGTCACTGGAGTCGATATTCGAGGACGACACGAACAAGCAGTCCGGGATCGCGGACTTCATGTGACGACCCCGCCGTCGCGTCCTGTTCCGCGACGACGGGGTCGACCTCCCCGGGCGGGGAGGAAACGGCGAGCGTGGTTGGGTATACCGACAGCGTGTTGCGAGCGACTTCCAGCCCGTGCCTCTCGTCGGCCGGCCGGAAGCCGATCGCGCGTTATGTCTCCACGCTCTTGAATCTGTGGCACGCGGTGGCAGGACCGTGCGGACCGAGCGGTCAGTCGTCGTCGCGCGCCTCCTCGACGACCCGCGTGAACTCGCGGGCGGTCTCGGTGATGGTCTCGTAGTCGCCGCGCTCGGCGGCCTCGTAGTCGACGAGCGCGCCGCCCGCGCCGACCGCGAACGCGCCCGCGTCGATGTACTCCGCCGCGTTGTCGGGGCTCACGCCGCCGGTCGGCATCATCGGGATCTGGCCGAGCGGTCCCTTCATCGCGCCGAGGTGGTCCGGGCCGACGGTCTTCGCCGGGAACACCTTCACGAAGTCCGCGCCGGCCTCGTAGCCCCGGACCGCCTCGGTCGGGGTCATCACGCCCGGCGCGGTGACGGCGCCGTAGCGGTTGCACGTCTCGATGACGTCCTCGTGGAGGCTGGGCGAGACGACGAACTCGGCGCCCGCCATCAGCGTGGCCCGCGCGGTCTCGCTGTCGAGGACCGTCCCCGTGCCGACGACGACCTCGTCGTCGAAGGAGCCGGCGACCTCGCCGATGAGGTCAGCGACGTCCGGCGTGTCGGCGGTGATCTCGACGGCGGTGACCCCGCCCTCGCGCAGCGCCTCGGCGATCTCGATGAGCTGGTCGGCGGGCACGCCGCGCAGCACCGCGACGACGCCGCTGTCGACGAGCCGTGAGAGCGTCTCGCTCATACTCTCCGTTTCCCGAGTCGGTACTTAAAACCGCGCCGATGCCCGCGGGCGCTGCCGCCGACGCGGGCGACCCGTCCGGTCGCGACGGGGCGTCGCTCCGCGGCCCCTCCGTGACACCGGTCGACACGAAATCGGCGGCGATCGGGGGTACTCGGCCGCGAAACGGCCGCGACGAAACACTACCCTTTTGACCCTGCTTTCGGTAACAGTCGGTATAATGGGCCGACGCAAGAAGATCGTTCAGGAATGTGAGCGGCTGATGGACAACCCGGAGCACATCCGGAACATCGCCATCGCCGCCCACGTCGACCACGGGAAGACGACGCTCTCCGACAACCTGCTGGCGGGCGCCGGCATGATCTCCCAGGACACCGCGGGCGAGCAGCTCGCGATGGACACGAAGGAGGACGAGCAGGAGCGCGGCATCACCATCGACGCGGCGAACGTCTCGATGACCCACGAGTACGAGGACACCAACCACCTCATCAACCTCATCGACACCCCGGGCCACGTCGACTTCGGGGGCGACGTCACCCGCGCGATGCGCGCGGTCGACGGCGCCTTAGTGGTCGTCGACGCCGTCGAGGGCGCGATGCCCCAGACGGAGACGGTGCTCCGGCAGGCGCTCCGCGAGGGCGTGAAGCCGACGCTGTTCATCAACAAGGTCGACCGCCTCATCTCCGAGCTCCAGGAGGGGCCCCAGGAGATGCAGGAACGGCTGATGTCCGTCATCGCCGACGTCAACGAGCTCATCCGCGGGATGGCCGAGAACATGGACGACATCCCCGACGACTGGACCGTCTCCGTCGAGGACGGCACGGTCGGGTTCGGCTCCGCGCTGTACAAGTGGGGCGTCTCGATGCCCTCGATGCAGCGGACCGGCATGGACTTCGGCGACATCATGGAGCTGGAACGGAACGACAAGCGGCAGGAGCTCCACGAGCGCACGCCGCTTTCGGACGTCGTGCTCGACATGGTCTGCGAGCACTTCCCGAACCCGGTCGACGCCCAGCCCCGCCGCGTCCCGCGCATCTGGCGCGGCGATCCCGACACCGACCTCGCCGAGGGCATGCAGCTCGTCGACGAGGACGGCGAGGTCGTCTTCATGGTCACCGACATCTCGATGGACCCGCACGCCGGTGAGATCGCGACCGGCCGCGTCTTCTCCGGCACGCTGGAGAAGGGCCAGGAGCTGTACGTCTCCGGCACCGCGGGCAAGAACCGCATCCAGAGCGTCGGCCTCTTCATGGGGTCGGAGCGGGAGGAAGTGGATCGCGTCCCCGCCGGGAACATCGCGTCGGTCACGGGCCTGCGCGACGCCATCGCCGGCTCGACGGTCTC
This sequence comes from Halorubrum sp. Atlit-28R, assembly GCF_003665955.1. Taxonomy (NCBI): domain Archaea; kingdom Methanobacteriati; phylum Methanobacteriota; class Halobacteria; order Halobacteriales; family Haloferacaceae; genus Halorubrum; species Halorubrum sp. Atlit-28R. Next base: position 175,548 of record NZ_QPLS01000006.1, on the reverse strand, counting down.
CTCGGTCGAGATGACGCCGTTCGAGTCGATCGAGCACATCTCCGAGCCGGTCATCACGAAGTCCGTCGAGGCGCAGAACATGGACGACCTGCCGAAGCTCATCGAGACGCTCCAGCAGGTCGCCAAGGAGGACCCGACGATCCAGATCGAGATCAACGAGGACACGGGCGAGCACCTCATCAGCGGGCAGGGCGAGCTCCACCTCGAAGTGATCACCCAGCGGATCCAGGACAACCAGGGCATCCCGGTCATCACCGGCGAACCGATCGTCGTGTTCCGCGAGCAGCCCCAAGAGGAGTCCCGCGAGGTCGAGGGGCAGTCGCCGAACCGCCACAACAAGTTCTACATCACCGTCGAGCCGCTCGAGCAGGACATCGTCGACGCGATCCAGCTCGGCGAGGTCTCGATGGACATGCCCGAACTGGAGCGCCGCGAGGCGCTGCAGGAGGCCGGCATGGACAAGGACACCTCGCAGAACGTCGAGGACATCCACCGGACCAACATCCTCATCGACGACACGAAGGGGATTCAGCACCTCAACGAGACGATGGAGCTCGTCCTCGAGGGGCTTCAAGAGGCGCTCGACGACGGGCCGCTCGCGGCCGAGCCGGTCCAGGGGTCGCTGTTCCGGCTCCACGACGCGAAGCTCCACGAGGACACCATCCACCGCGGTCCGGCGCAGGTCATCCCGGCGGTCCGCGACGCGGTCCACCGCGCGCTGATCGACGGCGAGGTCCGCCTGCTGGAGCCGATCCAGGACGTCCGGATCGACGTGCCCTCGGAGCACATGGGCGCGGCGTCCGGCGAGATCCAGGGCCGCCGCGGCCGCGTCGACGACATGTACCAGGAGGGCGACCTCATGGTCGTCGAGGGCATCGCGCCCGTCGAGGAGATGATCGGGTTCTCCTCCGACATCCGCTCGGCCACCGAGGGCCGCGCCTCGTGGAACACCGAGAACGCGGGCTTCCGCGTGCTCGTCGACAACCTCCAGCGCGAGAAGATCATGGAGATCCGCGAGCGCAAGGGGATGAAGCTGGAGCTGCCGCAGTCGATCGACTACTTCTGAGTCGACGACGCGGTCCGCGGTAGTCGGGTTTCTATTCTCCTTTCCGCGCTCGATTCCCCCAGCGGCGCGACCGTCAGCCGCGGATCCGCCCGACGGCCGACACCCCGCCGCCGAGGGCGAGCAACAGCCCGAGCGCGGCCGCGAACAGCGGCGCGTTCGACGTCTGCGCTTTCAGGAACGCCCCGTCCGGATCGGCCGGGTCGACGTAGGCGGTGGTCGACTCGTTGACGGCGTACGCCGCGACGACCTCGCGGGCCGCCGACTCGGTGTCGTAGTTCGACGTGATCGCCGAGGGGTAGACGTTGGTGCTCGCGTACTCGGTCCCCTCGTACTCGTAGGTGAACCGGACGGTCGGTCGGTAGTCGGCGCCCGGACTGCTCCCGGTCGAGGTCGACTCGACGCCGACGTCGGTGATCGCGGCGTCGACCGCGACGGCGTCGTCGACCGCGTCGGACTGCTGCGTGTAGTCGTACGCGCCGTAGCCGGTGACCGCGAGCCCGACCGCCAACAGGAGCAGCGCGCCCTTCAGCGTCTTCGGGCCGTCGATGGACAGGCCGTCGCTCATACGGGGCGCACACCTCGGTTCGGGGAGCGGTGGATCGGGACGTGGTGGGTCGGCGCGGCGGACCGCGTTACGACGCTCGGCGGACTGCGTGGAGGGTGTCGCACGCGGAGTCGTCGAGCCCCGTCGGTCAAATATGTGGGGGCTCCCCGAACCGTGCGGTACGTTGGCACCCGCTGCGGCGAGGCAACGCCTGCCATCGCCGAAGGCTTATACCCGATCGTCCGACTCCGTTCGGGTATGCAGACGGGTACGACTCCACCCCGGCGCACCGCGACGGAGCCACCGAGCGACCGCTCCGGCCCCGGGACAGGAGCGTACCCGCGACCGCGCGGTCCGGACCGGCGCGCCGCCGCGCCGGGGGTGGCGCCGTGAGCGACCGTCGCGACGGGACGCCGGCGGCCGCGCTCGACGCGGAGGACGCGACCGACGCCGCGGAGAGCGCGGACCCGGCCTCTCCGGACGGCGGCCACGCGGCCGCGGCCCCCTCGACGCACACGGTGCGGCTGGAGCTGGTCGACGAGCCCGGCCAGCTGCTCGCCGCGCTCCACCCGATCGCGGACAACGGCGGGAACCTCCTGTCGATCTACCACGAGCGCGGGAACAAGACGCCCCGCGGGCGGATCCCGGTCGAGGTCGACTTCGAGGCGACCCCCGAGCGGTTCCAGGAGATCGTCGACGCGCTCCGCAGCGAGGGCGTGAACGTGATGCAGGCGGGCACGGAGCGCTACGCCGAGGAGGTGACGCTGCTCCTGTTCGGCCACCTCATCGACACCGACCTCTCCGACACCCTCTCGCGGATCGAGGCCTGCGAGTCGGCGTCGGTCGCCGACGTGTCGCTCGCGGCCCCGCAGGGCACCGAGGAGGTGTCGAGCGCGCGGCTCCGGCTCGAGGCCCGCGCCGGCGAGACGGACGCGGCGCTCGCGGCGGTCCGCGAGCTGGCGGCGGAGAAGGACTTCCGCGTCGTCGAGCCGCTCACGGGGGTGGACGCGTGAGGCTCGCCGTCATCGGCGCGGGCGCGGTCGGGCGCTCCGTCGTCGACCTGGCCGGCGAACACGGCCACGAGGTCGTCGCGCTCGCGGACTCCTCGACGGCGGTCGTCGCGGACGGGACGGGCGCCGGGAGCCGGACCGCCGGCGTCGACCCCGACGCGGTCGTCGCGCGGAAGGCGGAGCGGGGGATCGTCGGCGACGCGGACCCCGAGGACGCCCTCGAGGCGGACTACGACGTGCTCGTCGAGGCGACGCCGACGACGCTCGGCGACGCGGAGCCCGGCTTCTCGCACGTGACTCGCGCGCTGGAGCGCGACCGCCACGCGGTCCTCGCGAACAAGGGCCCGGTCGCGGAGCGGTTCGGCGACCTCCGGGCGGCCGTCGACGACAGCGACGGCGAGATCCGGTTCGAGGCGACGGTCGGCGGCGCGATCCCAGCGGTCTCGACCGTCGAGGACATCGAGCCGGGCCACGTCACCGCGGTCCGGGGCGTGCTCAACGGCACGGCGAACTTCATCCTGACGCGGATGGCCGCCGAGGGGCTCGACTACGACCACGTGCTCGCGGAGGCGCAGGACCTCGGCGTCGCCGAGGCCGACCCCTCCTTCGACGTGGACGGCACCGACGCGGCGCTGAAGTGCGTCATCCTCGCGAACGTGCTGTCCTTCGGCGCGGCCGACGACCCGGCCGACGCCCGGGAGTTCACGCTCGACGACGCGGACGTGTCAGGGATCCGCGACGTGCCCGGCTCCGCGCTCCGGCTCGCGGCCGAGGACGGGCGGACGGTGCGGCTGATCGGCGAGGCGACCGGCGAGACGGTCCGCGTCGCGCCGCGGCTCGTCCCCGAGAACGGGACGCTCGCGGTTTCCGGCACCCAGAACATCGTCCAGATCGAGACCTCCCACGCCGGCCGGCTCAACATCTCCGGCCGCGGCGCGGGCGGCCCCGAGACCGCGAGCGCCGTCCTCGGCGACGTCGGCCGGTTGGAGTAGGCCGCTCCGGTCACCGGTCCCGTCGCCACGGGCCGGGGCGTGTGCCGATCTGTCGTGCCCCGCGTTGTCGAGAATCGACAGACGGCGTCGCGATGCTCTGTGGGCCGTATCGAAACCGTTTTAGTGGAATCTACCGAAACCTACTCACAGAGCGCCTTAGCGCGTGATTACCCCATGAGTGACAAACCGCACCAGAACCTGGCCATCATCGGCCACGTCGACCACGGCAAGAGTACGCTCGTGGGTCGCCTCCTCTTCGAGACGGGGAGCGTCCCCGAGCACGTAATCGAGCAGCACCGCGAGGAAGCCGAAGAGAAGGGCAAGGGCGGCTTCGAGTTCGCCTACGTGATGGACAACCTCGCCGAGGAGCGCGAGCGCGGCGTCACGATCGACATCGCCCACCAGGAGTTCGACACCGACGAGTACTACTTCACCATCGTCGACTGTCCGGGCCACCGTGACTTCGTGAAGAACATGATCACGGGCGCCTCGCAGGCCGACAACGCGGTGCTCGTCGTCGCGGCCGACGACGGCGTCGCCCCCCAGACCCGCGAGCACGTGTTCCTGGCCCGCACGCTCGGGATCAACGAGCTCATCATCGGCGTCAACAAGATGGACCTGGTCGACTACCAGGAGTCCTCCTACAAGGAGGTCATCGGCGAGGTCGAGGACCTGCTCAACCAGGTCCGCTTCGCGACCGACGACACCACGTTCGTGCCGATCTCGGCGTTCGAGGGCGACAACGTCGCCGAGGCGTCCGAGAACACGCCGTGGTACGACGGCCCCACCCTGCTGGAGTCGCTCAACGACCTGCCGGAGGCCGAGCCGCCGACGGACGCGCCGCTCCGCCTGCCGATCCAGGACGTCTACACCATCTCCGGCATCGGGACCGTCCCCGTGGGACGCGTCGAGACCGGGATCCTCAACACCGGCGACAACGTCTCGTTCCAGCCGTCCGACGTGGGCGGCGAGGTGAAGACGGTCGAGATGCACCACGAAGAGGTGCCCAAGGCCGAGCCCGGTGACAACGTCGGGTTCAACGTCCGCGGCATCGGCAAGGACGACATCCGCCGCGGCGACGTCTGTGGCCCGGCCGACGACCCGCCGAGCGTCGCCGAGACGTTCCAGGCCCAGGTCGTCGTCATGCAGCACCCGTCGGTCATCACGGCCGGCTACACCCCGGTCTTCCACGCTCACACGGCGCAGGTCGCCTGTACGATCGAGTCGATCGACCAGAAGATCGACCCGTCGTCCGGCGAGGTCGCCGAGGAGAACCCGGACTTCATCAAGTCCGGCGACGCGGCGGTCGTCACCGTGCGCCCCCAGAAGCCGCTCAGCATCGAGCCGTCCGGCGAGATTCCGGAGCTCGGCAGCTTCGCCATCCGCGACATGGGTCAGACCATCGCGGCCGGCAAGGTGCTGGAAGTCAACGAGCGATAATCGATGCAGCAGGCACGCGTCCGCCTCGCCGGCACGAGCCCCGAGGACCTCGACGACATCTGCGACGACGTCCGCGAGATCGCGGACTCGACGGGGGTCGCCCTGTCGGGCCCGATCCCGCTGCCGACGAAGACGCTCGAGATCCCGTCGCGCAAGTCCCCGGACGGTGAGGGGACGGCGACGTGGGAGCACTGGGAGATGCGCGTCCACAAGCGTCTGATCGACATCGACGCCGACGAACGCGCGCTCCGCCAGCTCATGCGCGTCCAAGTGCCGAACGACGTCAGCATCGAGATCGTTCTCGAAGACTGAGCGCTAGGGCGTTTCTCTTTCACCCCCTCCGTTTTTCACCCCGCCCAGCGACGGCGCCGTCCCTCGGCTTCGACCGCGGCGGTACCGCGTCACCGTCTCGGTCACCGCGCGTCGAGCAGGCCGACGCGACCGGCCGCGAGCCCGCAGAACGCCCCGGTGGCGTGCGCGACGAGCGCGACGCCCGGCGCGGCGGTCGTCGCCGTGAGCACGACGGCGACGAGCCCGAACAGGAGGAACTGCGCCCGCGGGGAGAGCCGCAGGCGGTCGAACAGCGTCGCGCTCACGACGTTGCCGGCGAGCAGGTAGCCGCCGAGCGCGAACACCGCGCCGCTGATCCCCAGCACGGCGGACGGCGGGCCGAGCAGCCCCCCGAGCGTCACCTGCGCGGCGCCCGCGAGCGCGCCCGTGGCGATCACGAACGCGTGGAAGCGCGGACGGGTCGTCCGGCGCTCGACGAGCGGGCCGACGAGCAGCAGCGCGACGGCGTTCGCGACGAGGTGACCGACGGAGCGGTGCGCGTACACGCTCGTGACGAGAGTCCACGGGGCGACGGAGAGCGGGGTCGACAGCGCGAGGAGTCCGAAGAGACCGACGAGGCTCAGGAGGGCCTGCGCGGCGCCGACGAGGAGGGTGATTCCGAGCGTTTCGAGTGTGGCGCGCATCTGGCGACGGTTGGGACCGCGCGGTGAAAAGGGTGGGTGAGCCGACCGTCGCGGAACCGACTCAGATCACGTCGTCGGGGTCGTGGGTGCGCGCCATCCGCGCCGCCTCGGCGGCGTAGCGCTCGCGGTCGTCGGGGTCGTCGACGGTGCCGACGTTCGACGGCGCCGCGTCGACGGCGGCCGTGGTGTCGCGCACGTCCGAGAACGAGGTGAGCGCGCGCTCCTTACGGAAGTAGCGCTCGCCGTCCGGGGTCGCGTACGTCAGGATCACCATGTTCTGCTCGTCGTCGGAGTAGGTGCGCTCGACGAGCCACATCCGCACGGGCTCGGTCGCGGCGCCGGGGGCCGCCTCGTCAGCGTTCATGCGTAGTATTTCGATTTACACACACAAACGCGTTGCGGCGGGACGGTCCGGCCCGCTCCGCCGGCGCTCGCCGCCCCGAACCGCCAGCGTTTTATTCTTTAGGTCTACCTAAACGAACGCATGAAGCCGCGCGTCGCCGCCGCTCGACTCCGCGAACGCTTCTTCCGCCTCCGAGAGCGGCTCCCTCGGGGAGCGCTCCCGGTCGCGGGGACGGTCCTCGTCCTCGCCGTCGGCGGCGTGGTGTTGACGCGGACCCTCGATGTCGAGGCCGTCGTCTCGGCGGCGACCGACGCGGACCCGGCGTTCCTTACCGCCGCGCTCGTCGTCTACCTCGCGTCGTGGCCGGTCCGCGGCCGCCGATACGGGGACGTGCTCGCGCCGATGGGCCACCGGTGTCGCACGGCGTTCCTCACGGCGGCGGTGTTCGCGAGCCAGACCGCGAACCTGATCGTCCCCGCGCGGGCCGGCGACGGCGTGCGGGCGTACCTGCTGAACGACCGGCGCGAGGTCCCCTACCCGACCGGCGTCGCGTCGCTGGCGGTCGAGCGGGCGTTCGACCTCGTCGCGCTCGGCGCGCTCGGTGGCACGGCGTTCGCGGTCCTCCTCCTCGACGGACGCACCGTCGCGCCGGACGGGTCGGGGCGGGCCGTCGCGGCCGCCGCCGCGCTCGCGCTCGCGGCCGCGGTGGGCTCGGCCGGCGTCGTCGCGGTCGCTCGGAGCGACCGCCGGTTCGGTCCGGCGCTCCGCGAGCGCGCCGCGGAGTCCCGACTGTCCGGCGCCGTCGACGCCGCCGTCCGGTTCGGCGCCGCGGTCCGCGTCGTCGCCGCCGACGCGGGCGCGCTCGTCCGGGTGTCGCTCGCGAGCGGCGTCGTGTGGGCGGCGGACGTGGCGACCGCGGTCCTCGTCCTCGCGGCGCTCCTCGGCGGGTTCGGAACGGCGGTCGACCCGGTCGCGCTCTGCGTCGTCGGCACCCTCGCCGTCTCGGCCGGGAACCTCGCGAAGGTGCTGCCGCTCTCGCAGGGCGGCATCGGGCTGTACGAGGCGGCGTTCACCGGCATCGTCGTCGCCGCCACGCCGGTCCCGGCCGCGGTCGCGCTCGCCGCCGCCGCGCTCGACCACGCGCTGAAGAACGCCGTCACGCTCGCGGGCGGCGGCCTCGTCGCGGCCGCGCTCGACCTCTCCGTGACGCGCGCCCCCGACGACTCCGACCGGGAGCCCGACGCGGGCGCCACGCGGCCGACGACGGACCGCTAGTCTTTTAGGCCAGCCTAAAAACGATCGGGTATGAGCCCGACAGACCCCAACAGCGACGGTCAGGACATCTGCGTGATCGTCCCGACGATTCGAGAGTACGAGTGTCTTCGCGCGTACGTCGCGAACGCCCGCGAGCACGGCTTCGACGTCTCGCGGCTCCACTTCCTCTTAGTCACCGAGGACTTCTGCGAGACCGACGAGATGCGCGCCATGCTCGACGACCTCGACGTCTCCGGCGAGGTGTTCGACGGCAGCCGCCGCGAGGAGTGGTACGAGGCCAACGACGTCGCGGAGTACGGCCACGTCGTCCCGGCCGCGAGCCACGCCGAGACGAGCTTCGGCCTGCTGTACATGTGGGCCGACGAGTCGTTCGACTACGGCGTCTTCATCGACGACGACACGCTCCCGCACGACGACGTCGACTACTTCGGGCGCCACATGGAGAACCTCGCGTTCGGCGGCGAGGTCGAGCGCGTCAGCTCCGACGAGGACTGGGTCAACGTCCTCTACGACAACGCCGACGAGCACGGCCTCTACCCGCGCGGCTACCCGTACTCGGCGATGGACGAGACGGTCGAGACCGACGCCGTCGAGGTCGAGTCCGGCGAGGTCGTCGCCTCGCAGGGGCTGTGGACGAACGTCCCCGACCTCGACGCGGTCCGGATCCTGATGGACGGCGACCTGGAGGGCCAGGCGCAGACGCGGACGACCGCCGACGACTTCGGCGACGACTTCGTCGCCGCGCGCGGCAACTACCTCACCGTCTGCTCGATGAACCTCGCGTTCCGCCGCGAGGTGATCCCGGCGTTCTACCAGCTGCCGATGGACGACAACGAGTGGGACGTGGGCCGGTTCGACGACATCTGGTCGGGCCTCTTCTTGAAGCGCGCCTGCGACGTGCTCGGCAAGCGCATCTACAACGGCGACCCGCTCTGTGAACACAACAAGGCCCCGCGCTCGACGTTCGACGACCTCGCGAACGAGGTCGCCGGACTGGAGCTGAACGAACACGTCTGGGAGGTCATCGACGACGCCGGGGCCGACGCCGACTCGTACGCGGCGGTCTTCGACGCGATGGCCGACGCGCTCGCCGAGGGCGACTTCGACGAGTGGAACAACGGCGCGTTCCTCAACCACTGCGGCGAGTACATGCGCGACTGGCTCGACTGCCTCGACGCGATCCGGCGGACGCCGGCGCCCGCGGACGACTGAACCGACACGACTAAAACCATTTAGGCACGCCTAAAACACATGACGACTCACGATTCCACCTCCAACGACGGACGCGACGTTCGACGACGGAAGTTCCTCGCGGCCGCCGGCGCGGTCGGCGCGGCGGGGCTCGCGGGCTGTAACGGGACCGGAGACGACGACGACGGGTCGGACGGCGACGACGACGCCGGCGGCGACGCCGTGGGACAGATCGGCTCCGGCCGCGCGGGCCGCGGCGCCCCCGGCGGCACGTCGATGTCGGAGATGCCGGCGCTCGAAGGCGAGCTCACGGTGTACTCCGGCCGCGGCGAGTTCCTCGTCGGCGAGCTCGTCAGCTACATCGACGACCTGTACGACGACCTCGACCTGACGGTCCGGTACGGCGGCTCGACCGACCTCGTGAACCAGATCGCCAACGAGGGCGAGGGCTCGCCGGCCGACGTGTTCTACTCGGTCAACGCCGGCGCGCTCGGCGCGCTCGCCGACGCGGGGCGCACGCAGGCGCTCCCCGACGACGTGACCGAGAAGGTCCGCGAGGAGTTCCGCACCGAGCAGTGGGTCGGCACCTCCGGGCGCGCCCGCACCATCCCGTACAACACCGACGAGTACGACGAGGGCGACCTCCCGGACGACATCATGGCGTACCCCGAGGAGTTCGACGGCGACCTCGGCTGGGCGCCGTCGTACGGCTCCGCGCAGGCGTTCATCACCGCGATGCGGATCCTCGAAGGCGAGGAGGCGACCCGCGAGTGGCTGGAGGCGATGGTCGAGCGCGGCGCCGCGACGTACCCGGACGAGTTCCGCACCTGTCAGGAGATCGCCGACGGCGAGATCGACGCCGCGTTCACGAACCACTACTACATCCAGCGCGTGCTCGACGGGAACCCGGAGGCGCCCATCGCCACCACGTTCACCGAGGGCGACGCGGGCGCGGTGTTCAACGTCGCGGGCGCCGCGGTCGTCGACACCGCCTCCGACGCCGACCTGGCGTCGAACTTCGTCCGGCACCTGCTGTCGGCGGAGGCGCAGGACTACTTCGCCCGCTCCACCTTCGAGTACCCGCTGATCCCCGAGGTCGAGCCGATCGGCGACCTCCCGTCGATCGACGAGCTGGACGTGCCGGACCTCGACCTCTCGCAGCTGTCCAACCTCGAACCGACGATCGACCTGATGCGCGACGCCGGCGTCCAGATCTGATCGGCCGCCGCGCGCCGCACGCGCACCGCTCTCTTACCGCCACACCGTCCCGCCCGTGTCACTCCGTCCACCGTCCGTCCGTCCCCGCCGGCTCGCCGCCCGACTCCGCCAGCGGCTCGCCCGCGCCGACCGCGTGACGGTCGCGGCCGCCCTCGTCGCCGTCGCCGCCGGCGCGATGACCTTCGCGATAGCCGCCACCGTCTTCTCGCACCACTCCGCGAACCACGACGAGGGGGTCTACCTCACGCAGGCGGCGCTGCTGCTCGGGGGGCAACTGGAGTTCCACGCCGGCCCGCTCGCCGACGCCGTCCACCCGTGGTTCTTCATCGAGGACGGCGGCCGGCTCTACCCGAAGTACAACCCCGTCCCGGCGGCGATGTTCGCGGTCTCGATGGGGCTGTTCGGGGAGCCGCGCGTCACGCTCGCCGCCGTCGCCGCCGGCAACGCCGCGCTCGTCTACCTGCTCGGGTCGCAGGCGGTCGGCCGCCGCGCGGGCCTCGCCGCGGCCGCGCTCTTCGCCGCGTCGCCGATGGCGATCGCGACCTCCTCGGCGTTCCTCCCGTACGCCCCGACGACGTTCTTCAACCTGGTCTTCGCGGTCGCGTACCTCCGGAGCGTCCGCGACCGGTCGCTCCCAGCGGCCGGCGCCGCGGGCGTCGCGATCGGGATCGCCTTCTTCGCGCGGCCGTACACCGCGGTGCTGTTCGCCGCGCCGTTCATCGTCCACGCGCTGTGGCGGGTGGGGTCCGCGGTCCGGCGCTTCGGCGCCGAGACGGGACGATCGACGCCCCGTGCGGCGGCGGCCCTGGCTCGCCGCGCGCTCGGGGTCGGCGGGTCCCGCGGCCTCCCCGACCCGATCCGGCGCCACGGGCTCACGGCGCTGTTCGGTACCCTGTTCGTCGGCGTCACGCTCGCGTACAACGTCCGGATGACGGGGTCGCCGCTCGTGTTCCCCTACCAGGCGTTCGCGCCGATGGACGGCCCCGGCTTCGGCGAGCGCCGCATCCTCGGCCACTCGGTCGACTACACGCTCGGGCTGGCGATCGAGTCGAACCGCTACGCGCTCCAGGAGATCGCGACCCGGTGGTTCGCGGCCGGTCCGCTCGGGACGGTCGCGGCCCTCGCCGGCGTCGCGGTCGCGGCCCTCGGGTGGCGCGCGCGCGGCGACCCGCGCGGCCTCCTCGCCGACGCGGTCGGCGCCGCCGACGCCGCGACCGCCCCCGACGGCGGATCCGGTCCCGCCGGATCGCCCGCGTTCCGACGGACGGCGACGCTCCTCCTCGGCGGCGTCGCGGTCTCGGTCGCCGTCGGGAACCTCTACTTCTGGGGCACCCACAACGCGCTCGCCGACCTCTCGGACCCGACCGACGGGCTCGCGTCGCTGTTCGGGCCGTTCTACCACTTCGACCTGCTCGTCCCGCTGTCGGTGTTCGGCGGCCTCGCCGTCGTCGCCGGCTGGCGGGGTCTCGCCGCGGCCCGCGAGCGGGTCGTCGAGCGCGGCGGCTCGCCGACGGCCGCGCGCGTCGCCGTCGCCGCCGTCGTCGCGCTCGCGGTCGCGGGCGGGGGCGTCGCGGCCGTCGACGCGGCCGCGGACCCCATCGAGCGGAACGCCGAAATCGACGCGAAACACGAGGCCGCGTACGCGCCCTTCGACGAGACGACCTTCGAGAGCGGACTGGTGTTCCTGCCGACGCCGTACGGCGAGTGGCAGAACCACCCGTTCCAGTACCTCCGGAACGGGCCGGGGCTCGACGGCGAGGTGGTGTACGCGCTCGACCGCGACCCCGAGGAGAACTTCGCGGTGCTGGACGCATACCCGAACCGCACCCTGTACCGCTTCGGGTATCAGGGCGTCTGGACCGCGGACCCGGAGGCCCGCGTCACGCCGAAGCTGGAGGCGCTCGACCGGCGGTCGGGCCCCCGGATCGACGCCGAGACCACCGTCGGCGTGCCGGACCGCGTCGCCCGCGCGCAGGTCCGCGTCGACCCGCGCCGGGGCGCCCCGGGCGGTCCGGACCACGTCTCCTACACCGTGAGCGATCCCGGCGACTCGCTGGCGGTCGACTGGGCGGTGACGCCCGAGGGCGTCCGGCTGCCCGGCGCGGCGGCCGCCGGGGCGCCCGACGCGGCCGAACCGGTCCCGTTCGACCCCGACGGCGACGTGGTCGCCGTGACCGTGACGCTCGTCGACCCCACGGGCGCGACGTTCACCTACCGCCAGGAGGTGACGGTTCGGGTGACCGAGGGCGGCGAGGCGGGCGCCGCCGGCGAGCGCGTCGAGGCCGTCTGGCCGCCCGAGCGCTCGACCTGCCGGCTCGTCACCGCGTGCGGGACCGAGGGCACGTACCTCCCCGACGAGCCCGACGCCCACTCCGACTGGGTCGTCTTCGAGACTGATGCCGACACGAGCGATGAGTGACGCGGACGGCAGCCGCCTGTGCCGCCGTGGCGCCTACCGCCGTTGCGGCTACACCTCCGCTCCGCCTCGCCGTGCGCCGAGCGCGCGGGGCCCGTACTCCGCTCCGCCGACCGCCGCCGCGGCCGCGAGCGGGACCGCCCAGAACACGAGGTACAGCGTGAGGATCGTCGGCGTCGAGGCAGCTCCGGGGTCCGACGGGCCTAGCCCACCGAAGTATTCCCACGTCTCGCGGACCGCGAGCGCGTATGTCCCGACGACGACGGTAACGGGCGCGATCACGCCGTGCGCCGCGTAGAGGTACGCGGGGACGGCGAGAAGCGCGAACGCGCCGAGCGTCATCCATGGTAGTTCCCACAACGGTGTGCCGGGGTTTTGATACGGAAAGACGGCGAGCCGGAGGACGAGCGTGACGGCGACCGACAGCCCGCCGGCCACGGTGGCGACGCGTCGGGGGGACCTCGTCGAGCGAGTCGACATCGCCGACACTTTGCGGTCGCACAGGAATAAACCCAGACGCTAGCTTACAAATAACCGACCGTGGATCGGCGGGAAACACCTCCAAAGCCCCAGTCGCTCGCTTATAAATGTCGGTCAGTAGATCGGCGACGAATACCTCCAAAGCCCCAGCCGCGAGGGCGGCGCACGCTCGTTGCGCTCCTCGCTCGGTCGCTACCGCTCCCTCGCTGCGGTGCTTACGTCGTCTGCGCCGCCCTCGCGGCTGCCCCTTTGAGTCCCACCCGACCGCACAGCACCGCACCTCACGCCTCCCCAGCCTCGTCGGGCGCATCCTTCGGGCTCCCTCCGGTCGCCCTCGTCGCGCCCGACTCCCTCGCGCGTGCGGTTCGCGCCCGAGGGGCGCTCACCGGCACGCGCCACCGCCGCGTCCATTTATAAATGTCCGGCGCTGTCGCTCACGAGTGTACAAACGTCGCCGGCGGCGGTCCACTGTGCCCACAGTGTCCGTCCGGACCGCCGTCCGACGACGGCGTCGAGGGCGACGCGCCCTCAGAAGCGTCGCAGCTGTTCTTCGAGACAGACGGTGACGATCGACTTCGCGATGGCGGCGCCGCCGCCGATCGGGTCGAGCTTCGTCTCGCCGAGGCGCTCGGCGTAACGGATCGGGCGCTCGCGAACGTCGTAGCCGCGCATCAGCGGACGGATGAGCAGTTCGGCGGAGAGGCCGGTGTTCTCCGTCCAGCCGATCTCCTGGACGACCTCGCGGCGGTAGGCGCGCATCCCGGTGGTGGTGTCGTGGACGCGCTCGCCCATCAGCAGGCTCGCGATCGCCGCGAACGCGTGGTTGCCGAAGCGGTTGAACGCCGGCATCGCCTCCGCGCCGTGGTAGAGCCGGTCGCCGCTCACCACGTCGGCGCCGTCGTTGACCTCCGCGAGGAACTCCGGCAGCGCCTCCATCGGGTAGGTGTCGTCGCAGTCGGTGGTGACCACGACCGGCCGGTCGGGCGTCAGGACCGCCTCGCGGACGGCGACGCCGTACCCCTGCGGCTCCTGCTCTATGACGGTCGCCCCGTGCTCGCGGGCGATCTCCGGCGTCCGGTCCGAGGAGCCGTCGACACAGACGACCTCGGCCTTCCCGTCGGTGACCTCGTCGATGTCCTCCAGCACCGTCGCGATGGCCTCCTCCTCGTTGTAGGTGCCCATCACGACGCTGAGGTCGTCGAAGGTGTACTCTCCGGCCGCGTCCGTCCCGTCGTCGACGGTCGATTCGTCCGTCGCGTCGATATCGTCCGTTGCGGCCGCCTCGCTGCCGTTCTCGACCGCGGCCGCCGAACCGTTCGTCGCGTGTGCTGAGTCGCTCATTACCCGCATCTCAGCCCGGACGCACTTGAATTTTTAGGTTTGCCTAAAACAGTGGCAGCCGGCCGTCAGGTCCCGTCGGCGAGCCAGCCGGCCACGTCGTCGCCGACGCGGAGCGCGAGCGCGGCGATGGTGAGCGTCGGGTTCATCGCGCCGCTCGTGGGGAAGACGGAGCTGGAGGCGATCCAGCAGTTGTCGAGGTCGTGCGTCCGGCAGTCCGCGTCGACCACGCCTCGGTCGGGGTCGTCGCTCATCCGGGTGGTGCCCATGTGGTGGTAGGCGGGTCCGGTCGCGTCCGGCCCGGCGACCCACTCCACGTCGGCGCCGAGCTCTTCGAGGACCGACACCTGAATCTCGTTGGCGCGCTCGATGGTGTCGAGCGCCCGGTCGCCGACCGTCCACTCGATCCGCGGCACCGGGTTGCCGCGGTCGTCGGTCCGGTCGTCCGCGAGGGTGATCCGGCTCTCGGCGTCCGGCAGCTGCTCGACGAGCCCGCCCATCGCCACGTGGTTCCCGTAACCGTCGCGGAGCCGCTCCGCGAGCGCGTCGCCCCAGTCGTCGCCCGTGAGCGCCATCTCCACCGGTGAGGGACCGGCGTAGTTGAAGAACTCCAGCTTGAACGGCGCCTGCTCGGCGTCGGCCTCGTCGTAGAACTGGTCGCAGGCGCTGGTGTAGAAGCCGACGTGGTTCTGCCTGGTCGGCTCGTCGAGCGTGCCGCCAGCGCCCGCGAACAGGTGGTCCATGAAGAACTCGCCGACGTGGCCGCTCCCGTTCGCGAGTCCGTCCGGGTAGCGGTCGGACGCGGACAGGAGGAGGAGCCGCGGCGTCTCCACGCCGCCGGCGGCGACGACGAAGGCGTCCGCCTCCTGTCGGTGGCGCTCGCCGTCGGGCGTCGCGTAGACGGCGGCGGTCACCCGGTCGTCGCCGTCGTGTTCGAGCCGCTCGACCGGCGCGCGGTCGATGACGGTCGCGCCCCGTTCCTCCGCGCGCTCGACGTGGACCGTTGCGTCGTACTTCGCGCCGCTCGGGCAGACGGGCTGACAGGTGCCGTAGCCGACGCACGGCGAGCGGTCGTCGTACGGCTCGGAGTTGCGCGCGTTCGGCACCGAGTGCATGTCGATCCCCAGCTCCTCGCAGGCCTCGGCGAACAGCGAGTCGCTGTAGGAGGGCTCGAACGCGGGCATCGGGTGCGGCTCCTCGCGCGGCGGCGCGTAGGGGTTGTCCGACGCGCCCGCGACGCCCAGTTCGCGCTCGGCCTCGGCGTAGTAGGGGCGGAGGTCGGCGTAGTCGATTGGCCAGTCGGCGCCGACGCCGCGCTCGCTGGCGGAGTTGAAGTCGTCCTCGTGGAGCCGCATCACCATCCCCTGCCAGTGGAGCGTCGAGCCGCCGACGCCCTTCACGCGGGCGTGGTTGAGCGGGTAGAACCACTCGCCGCCATTCTCGTGGGCGTCGCGCGCGCCGCCCACGCCCCAGACGTCGGGGCGGCCGTAGGCGGGGCGGATCGCCCGCTCCTGCCTGGCGAGGCGGTCCGCCGGGTCGAACCGCGGCCCGGCGTCGAGGATCACGACCTCGCGGTCGCCGGCGAGCCGGTCGGCGACGAGCGCCCCAGCGGGGCCGGCGCCGACGACGCAGACGTCGGCGTCGGGGACGGGCGTCCGGTCGACGTCTCGCCCCTCGCTCCCGCGCCCGTCGCCCAGGCTCTCGGCGCCGCTCACGGCGGCCCCCGCTGGTAGCTCTCGGCGCCGCCCGCGTACCCCTGCGGGTTCTCGATGCCGACGAGCTCCCCCCCGGTTGGGGACGAGTACAGCGCGAGCAGCAGTTCGTTCACGACGTAGTACCGCACTCGCTCCGCGGCCGTGCCGTCCGGGTTCTCCTCGGCCACGTCCGCGCCGAGCTCGCGGAGCAGCGCGTCGCGGTCCGCGGCCGACAGCTCCGCGACCGGCGCGCCGTACCACGAGCGGGCCGCCGACTCCACCTCGGCGACCGCGCTCCGGATCCCCTCGCCGTGGGCCGACCCGTCGAGGCGGCCGTCGAGGAACGCCTCGACGAACGCCTCGACCCCCGAGACCGCGTCGGGGTAGACGGTCCGCGCGACCGCCGTCATCGCCGTCCGGACCGCCTCGTCGCCGGGGGTCCCGTCGCCGTCCCACGCGGGCGCCTCCTCCTCGGCTCCCCCGTCGCCGGTCGTCCGACGGACGCCCAGCGCGACGCCACCGGTCGCGCCGATCGCGGCCAGCGCGGCCGCCGCGTCGCGTCGCGTCAGTTCCATGGAAGGGTTTAGGTAGCCCTAAATTCATATATCCGTCGGAGCGCGCTCGCCCCGCGATCGGAACCCCTAACGCCGGGCGTGCCCTCGCCTCGACAACCCGATCCCGTCTCCCGCACAATGACTCTGCGAACCCGGATCCGCGACCGCTTGACAGACGGCGACGGCGACCTCCCGCTGGGGCTCACGCTGCTTTGCGCGGCGATCGCCGCCACCCTCGTCTTCCCGCTGGCGTGGCTCGTCATCGAGGCGGTCGCCGTCGAGCGCGAGCGCGCCGTCGACCTCCTCTTCAGCGCCGGGACCGCCGACGTGCTCGTCAACAGCCTGCTCCTGATGGCGGGCGTCACGGTCGCGTCGATCCTGATCGGCGTCCCGCTCGCGTACCTCACCGCCCGGACCGACCTCCCCTTCCGTCGGTTCTGGACGGTCGCCGCCGCGCTCCCGCTCGTCGTCCCGAGCTACGTGGGCGCCTTCTCGTTCGTCTCCGCGTTCGGGCCGCAGGGCGAGTTCCACGAGGTGCTCGCGCCGCTCGGCGTCGAGCGTGTTCCGGAGATATCCGGGCTCTGGGGGTCGATCCTCGTCATCACGCTGTACACGTACCCGTACGTCTACCTGACGACCCGGGCCGCGCTGCTGTCGTTCGACACGACGCTCCTGGAGGCCGCCCGGACGCTGAACCACGGCCGGCTCGCGGCGTTCCGCCGCGTGACGCTCCCGACGATCCGACCCGCGATCGCCGCCGGATCGCTCCTGGCGGCGCTGTACGCGGTCTCGGACTTCGGTACCCCCTCCATCATGCGACTCCCGGTGTTCACCCGGCAGATATACGTCGAGTACAACGCCTTCGGCCGCGACTACGCGGCGCTGCTCTCGCTCCAGCTGCTCGTCGTCGTGGTCCTCGTGCTCGCCCTGGAGTGGGCCGTCCGCTCGGACCGGGAGACGAGCGGCGACGACGCGGGCCGGACCGAGGACCGCGTGTCGCTCGGGCGGCTGCGCTGGCCGGCGACGCTGCTCCCGGCCGGCGTCTCCGCGTTCGCCCTCTTAGTCCCGCTGTGGATCCTCGGCCTGTGGCTGGTCAACTCGGAGGCCGGGCGCCGCCCATCGCTCGCGTTCGAGCCGATACAGGTGCTCAACTCGGTGTCGGTCTCGGCGGCCGCCGCGGTCGTCGCCGCGCTCGCCGCCATCCCCGTCGCGTACTTCGCCGCGAACCACGACTCGCCGCTCGCGGTCGTCTTCGAGCGCGCCACGTACGTCGGCTTCGCCGTGCCCGGAATCGTGCTGGCGCTCGCGTTAGTGTACTTCGGCTCCGGCTACGTGCCGTGGATCTACCAGACGCTGCCGCTCCTGATCTTCGCGTACGTCGTCCGCTTCCTCCCGCAGGCCGTCGGGTCCGCCCGGACCTCGATCCTCCAGGTCGACCGGCGGCTCGTCGAGGCCGGGCGCACGCTCGGCGAGTCGCCGACCGGCGCGTTCCGCCGCGTGACGTTCCCGCTCACCCGGTCCGGGATCGTCGCCGGGGCCGCGCTGGTGTTCCTCACGACGATGAAGGAGCTGCCCGTCACCCTCGTGCTCCGCCCGTCCGGCTTCGACACGATCGTCACCCAGATCTGGCGGGCGCAGTCGACGGCGCTCTACCAGTACGCGGTCGTCCCGACGCTCATCCTCCTCCTCATCTCCGGGCTCTCGATGGTCGTCATCCTCACGCAGGAGGGCGGCGAAGAGGGACTGTGACGGACGCGAACGGTCCCCGCAGATACCGCGGTCCGCGTCAGCTTCCGATCCGGGCCGCTCCCGACGGTCTACCGGGTCGGCGGCTCTCGACGGTGTCGATCTGAATAGACAAACCTGCCGTGGACCGACGAGAAAAGCGGCTCAGTCCGCGGCAGACGTCTGCTGTTGGCGCGTCACGCGGAGCGAGGTGACCGTCGTGTAGAGGACCGCGAACGCGACGACGACCGCCGCGCCGATGACGAGCACCAGCCCGAGCAGTTCGAGCGTCGAGTTGCCGAGGTACGAGCCCACTTCGCCGATACCCACGGCGATGGAACCGACCAACAGCATCCCGCCGAAGTACACCTTGATATCGTCGGAGTTGACGACGGCGGTCGCGGCGGAGCCGACGCGCGCGCCGAGCGCGCTCCCGAACAGTAGCGGGGCGACGATACCGAGGTTCACGCCGCCGCCCTGCCCGTAGAGGTAGCTCCCGAGGCCGCCGGAGAAGACGATCTCGAAGAGGTCGGTGCCCACCGCGACGGGCACCGGAACGCCGATCGCGTAGATCATCGCGGGCATCCGGATGAAGCCGCCCCCGACGCC
The DNA here is from genome assembly GCF_003665955.1 of Halorubrum sp. Atlit-28R. Lineage (NCBI taxonomy): Archaea > Methanobacteriati > Methanobacteriota > Halobacteria > Halobacteriales > Haloferacaceae > Halorubrum > Halorubrum sp. Atlit-28R. Next base: position 156,679 of record NZ_QPLS01000006.1, on the reverse strand, counting down.
GAGGAAGCCCGACAGGACGCCGGTCGCGAAGGCGACGGCCGTGATGACCCACGCGGAGACGCGGACGTCGCCGCGGAGCGTCACCATCGGCGGGATCCGAACGGTCTGTTGGATCTTCTTCGCGATCTCGGGGATCTCGTACTCGTCGAGGTCCTTGTCGGCGGCCTCGTGGTCGATACCGCCGTCGCTGTCGCCTTTCAGAGCGTCGCGGGTGACCATCGCGCCGACGCCGCCGAGCAGGACGACGTAGGCGACGCTGATGACGCCGCCGGCGAGTCCCATCGACTCGAGGTAGTAGACGCTGGCGCGCCCTGCCTCGATGCCGATGGTCGTCCCGGTGATCATGATCACGCCGAGCTTGTAGTCCACCTGTCCGAGGTCGTGGTGTTTCAGCGTCGCGATGACGGCCGTCCCGAAGACGAACGCCATCCCGCTCCCGACCGCGACGGGCGCCGGGTAGTCTAGCATGAGTAGGGCCGGGGTGACGAGGAACGACCCGCCCATGCCGAAGAAGCCGAACAGGACGCCGACGACGAGACCGAACCCGACGAACAGCGCCAACATCTCGGGGCTCGTCTCGAAGATGCCGAGTCCGCCGAGGAAGTTACTGAGCACTCGCGTCACCCCCGACCAGGAGCCGCATCAGATAGGGCCCGACGAGCCGTTCGAGGCCGCCGTACCCGACGTACAACAGGAACGCTTCCAGTAGAATCACGCCGATGAGTAGGGCCGTCTCCGGATCCCACGTGGGTATCTCTAGTCCTGCCATCGACTCACCCTCCGACTTCTGAACGCGGAAATTCGCTTCTGGCACATTTCTGCTCACTCTACCCTACCTGCTTCGTGCCTATAACGGTTTTGGGCTAGCTGTACAATACTATATTCCGGTAACCTCGGCCGGAGTACCGATAACTTATACAGATAATACGGTACGGCCGCCGGCCGCGCGCTCGCCAACGCATCACACACCGAACAAAACCGTGTTGTCGACGCCCGTCGAAGGAGTTAGCATGAGGGCCCTGTGCGCCACTGACCTGTCGGCCGCCAGCGAGGCGACGATCGAGAACGAGACCTGTCTCCGCTGCCTGGGTCGCATCGGCGTCCGGACGGTCCACCTCGTCACGGTCGTGTCGGGGAACGTCCATCCCGGGATGCCCGGCGTCGACTTCGAGGCGCGCCGCCGGCGAGGGCTCGACAGGTACCGCGAGGTGATCGAGGCCGCGGGGTTCGGCGTCGAGACGCACGTCGTTCGCGGGACCCCGTACCGCCGACTCAACGACATCGCGGAGACAGTCCACGCCGACCTGGCGCTCGTGGGCTCGCGCGGACAGAGCCCGCTACTGAACCGGGTCGTCGGCTCGACCGCGCGAAACCTCGCTCGGACCACCGTCGTCCCGCTGCTGGTCAACCGCGTCGAGCGGGCGGCCGACGACCCCGACGTCCTCCGCGAGCACCTCTTCCGGCACGTCCTCTTCGCGACCGACTTCTCCGCGCACGCCGACCGGGCGTTCGGCGCCTTCTCCTACCTCCGTCACGCGACCGAGGAGGCGACGCTCGTCCACGTTCGGTCGCCGAAAGACGACGGGCCGGCCGGCGACGTCGGCCCGGCGGAGCGGCTGGCCGAGCGGGCGAGCACGCTGGCGGGCTGGGGGATCGAGACGCGGACCGAGGTCCGCCGCGGCGACCCCGCGGAGGAGATTCTCGCCGTCGAGGCCGAGGTCACCCCGTCGACCTTCCTCGTCGGGTCGAAGGGGCGGAGCCGAATCCGGCGGCTCCTGTTGGGCAGCGTCTCGGAGGACATCGTCGCGCGGGCGGCGGGTAACGTCTTCCTCGTCCCGCCGCCTCGGGCGACGTAAGACGGGTGTCTCGCCGAACGGACCGTCACGCCGCGGTGCACCACACACCGGTGCGCCGCTACCGCCGGCACCTACGCCGCGTCCCGGACCGGTTACAGCGCCAGCGCCGCGACGGCGTACGCGATCGCGAACGAGACGCCGAACGAGCCCGCCCACGCGCCTACCGTCGCGAGGATCTTCCGCGCGTCCACCGCGTCGCGGCCCCCGACGGCCGCGCCGCTCCCGATGATCGCGCTGACGACGATCTCGTTGAACGACACGGGAACCCCGAGCAGCACCGCCAGCTGCGCGATCAGAAATGACGGGACGAGCGCCGAGATGGAACGCCGCGGCCCGAGCGACGAGTAGTCCTGCGCCAGCGACTTTATCATCCGCGGCGCGCCGGTCCACGACCCGACCAGCATCCCGAACCCGCCGCCGACGAGGACGGCCGTCGTCGACACCATCCCGACCTCGTCGAGCAGCGGCAGCAGCGGGCCGACCGCGAGCCCGACCTGACTCCCGCCCGCGGAGAACGCGACGAGCGACCCGAGCGCGAGCAGCACGCGCCGTAAGCCACCTCGCTCGTCGCGGCGCACGTCCCACCAGACGACGACGGCGACGGCCAGCGCCGCGAAGGCGGTGATAGCGACCGCGGACGCGAGCCCGTCGACCGAGAGGGTCCGCTGCGCGAGTCCGCGCACGGTCCCCGGCGCGGTCCCCTCGCCGAGGAAGCTGAACCGGACGTTCGCGAGGACGGCGCCGACGAGTCCCGCGAGGACCGGGACGCTGTATCGCTCGGCGACTCCGGGTCGCGGGAGGACCGAGGCGATACCGAAGGCGATGCCGCCGCCGACGAACGGCGTCAGCAGCCAGACGGCGCCGATCTGTTGGTACTTCGCCCAGACCGGCGTCCCCCCGAGCGCCAGGCCGACGCCGACGACGGCGCCGGTCACGGTGAACGCCGTCGCGATCGGAATCCCGGTGGTGATGCCGACCGCCATCAGCCCCGCGCCCAGCAGGAGCACGAGGATGACGCCGGAGACGGGTAAACTGATCCCGCCCACGAGGCCGCTGCCGACGGCCTCCGAGACGTTCCCGCCCTGCGTGACGGCGCCGGCGAAGCCGAAGACGCCGACCAGCAGGGCCGCGCGCATCGTTCCGATGGCGTTCGCGCCGACGGCGGGCGCGAACGGGGTCGCGCCGCTCGACCCGGCGCCGATCACCCACGCCATGAACAGGCTGGCGAGCGCCGCGCCGACGAAGAGGGCGATGAGGGCGGGGTCCATGAAGCAGGCGTGTCAGTCCGCGCCCGCCGGGGCGGCGTCGCGCGACTCGCTCCGGCTCCGCCAGTACCCCTGGGCGTACGCGCCGACGAACATGCCGCCGAGCGCCCAGAGTATCGTGACGTTGCCGACGCCGAGGCTCGCGTACGCCGCGCCGGGGCAGATCCCCGAGAGCCCCCAGCCGACGCCGAAGACGGCCCCGCCGACGAGGACGTTCCGGTCGAACGGCTTCAGCCGGCGCTCGTACGGGCTCCCCGTGAGGGGCGCGGTGTCTCGGATCCGCGGCAGCAGCGCGAACGCGACGCCGGAGACGATCGCGGCCCCGAACATCACGAACGGGAGCCCGAGGTCCTCGAACAGGAGGAAGTTCACCACGACCTCCGGCCGCGCCATGTGGCTGAAGCCGAGTCCGAACCCGAAGATCAGCCCGCCGACGAACACCAGCGGCTTGAACAGCGGATGTCGGTCTGCGCTCACGCGTCGCTCCCTCCGGTCGCTCCCGTTCGCGCAGTTCGAGACGGCCGCCGCTGACGACGCACGGGCGTTCGGCGTTCGCCCTCCGAGGCGCTCGCTCCGTTCGCCCTCCGCGTCTCGCGCATCACGGACTCACCCCCAGCGCGGCGACGACCTGCGCGGTCCCGATCGCCACGGTCAGGAACGTCGCGACGCCGACGAGCGACGTCTTCGACGCCGAGCCGACGCCGCAGACGCCGTGTCCGGACGTACACCCCTTCCCGACGCGGGTCCCGATGCCGACCAGGATCCCGCCGAGGAACAGCCGCCACGGCTGGACGTCCGTCGTCCACAGCGTCACCCCGGCGACTTCGTACAGCTGACCGGTCGTTCCGGGCTCGTACAGCGAGGTGGTGACCACGCCGGACTGGACCGTCGCGGCGAACGCGAGCGCGCCCAAGACGATCCCGGCAGTGAACACGACCCGCCAGTCGCGCGAGCCGACGTACCGCTGGAACCGCGACTGATCGGAGACGTACGACAGCGTCGACTCGAGGAACGTGCTCGCCCCGGCCGGGATGCCGGTCCCGACGTAGATGACGACGGTCCCGAGGCCGACGAGCAGCCCGCCGACGGCGTACCGGCTGATCCCGTTCGGGAACAGCTCGGCGACCGCCTGCAGCAGTACTGGGTCAGCGACCATCGGCGTCGTCAGTCACCCGCGAGCGAGTCCTGGCTGGCGGCGCAGTTGTTCGGCCCGAGCTCCAGGGTGAACGCCTCGTCGTCGTCGACGGCGTTCTGCCCGAGGTTCGTCGCGATGATGTCCTCGTAGTTGGCCGGCCGCGGCGGCATGTCCGAGAGGATCAGGTCGACGAAGTCGTCCTCGTCCATCGTGAGCGCGTCCATCTCCTCGACGAGTTCGCCGATGGGCGCCGTGTAGGTGCCGTCGTCGGCCGGGACGGCCGCGTCGCTGAAGTGCGCGCCGCCGATGAGGGTGTCGTCGGGCAGCGTCAGGACGCGCTCTTGGAGCGACTCGTACAGCAGCCGCGCGGCGTCGGGGGCGCCCTCGTCGCCCTCTTCGAGGTCGGGGCGGGCCACGCTCTCGACGAACAGCCCGTCGCCGGTCGCGAGCAGGCTCTCGTCGACGAGGTACGACGTCATCCCGGTCGTGTGGCCGGGAGTGTAGACGGTCTCGACGGTGGCGTCACCGACCGCGAACGTGTCGCCGTCGGCGGCCGTGGTCAGCTCGTCGGCGTACGTGACGCCGCGGTCGACCGCGGCCTCGGGGATGACGCCTTCGACGCCCTCGGCGTCGAGGTCGCGCACGCCCGAGATGTGGTCGGCGTGGATGTGCGTGTCGATGGCGTAGTTCAGTTCCACGCCGAGCTCGTCGGCGTCGTCGAGGTAGCGGTCGGTGAACGCCCGCAGCGGGTCGATGATCGCGGCCTCGCCGTCGTCGTAGAGGAGGTAGCCGAGACAGCCCGAGGAGGGACGCTGGTACTGGAGGAGCGTGCCGGCGCCGTCGTACCGCTCGACCTCGACGGCCTCGTAAATGCTCGCCCAGCCGTTCATCCCGTCTTCGAGGTGGTCGACGTCGTAGCCGCGCTCCGCGAGCGTGCCCGCGACGTACTCGCTGGCGCCGCCCTTCGCACAGAGGACGGTCACCTCGCGGTCGTCGGGGATCCGGTCGAGGACGTCGTCGTCGATCTCGTCTTCGAGGAACTCGAAGTACGGGACGTTGATCGACGTGACGTTCTCGCCGTCGATACGCCACTCCTCGTAGTCGGACTGCATGCGCGTGTCGAGGATCGTGACGTCCTCGCCGGCGTCGATTCGGTCCTTGAGCGATTCCGGAGCGACGGAGTCGACGTCGACGTCCGGAGTCGGGAAGTCGTCGGCATTCATGTTTCGCAGTCGTTCATACCGGGCCGACGCACAAAAGTATTTTCATAGTATTTCCTTTTCTGAGCAATACTACCTCCCGACGGATCCAGATATACGCGGGCAGGTCTACCGTCATTACCCTTGTAAACCGTCTAAACCGGTTTCATGTTATACAGTAGTTAGTAGAATTCCCAAGAACCGACACAGTTTTACTTCATCGGGGGGTATTGTGCGCTAGCTCCAATACAGACACCGGAGCAGACACACAATGAGTGCTGAATTCGACATCGCGGAGACGCTCGACGTGAAAGGCGCATCGTGCCCCATGCCAGTGGTGAAGACCAAGTCCGCCGTCGACGGCCTCGCGGAGGGCGAGGTCCTCGAAGTGATCGCGACCGACCCCGGCAGCATGAGCGACATCGACGGGTGGGCCGACGGCACCGCGGGGGTCGAGCTCCTCGAGCAGACGGAGGGCGACGACGTGTACAAACACTACGTCCGCAAGACGGCGTAACGATGAGCACGGACACATCCGAGACCCCGGGCGACGACGCGCCGACCGAGGACGCGCCGACCGAGGACGCGCCGACCGAGGGCGCGCCCTCCCGCGCGGAGCTGGCCGCGCGCGTCGACGAGCTCGAGGACGCGCTCGCCGAGGCCACCGCTGACGACGACACCAAGAAGATGAGCATCATCGCCACCAAGGGGACGCTCGACATGGCGTACCCGCCGCTCATCCTCGCCAGCACCGCGGCCGCGTTCGGCTACGAGGTGACCGTCTTCACCACCTTCTGGGGGCTCGACATGCTCCACGAGGAGCGGTCGAAGAACCTCCAGCTCAGCTCCGTCGGGAACCCCAACATGCCCGTCCCCAACGCCGTCGCCGCGCTCCCCGGCATGGACCGCGTGACGACGAAGATGATGGAAAAGCGGATCACGGACAACGACACCGCCACGATCGAGGAGCTCCTCGAGACGAGTCTGGAGATGGGCGTGGAGTTCCAGGCCTGTCAGATGACCATCGAGCTGATGGACTACGACGAGGACGACTTCTACGACGGCGTCACTACCGGCGTCGGCGCCGCGACCGCCATTCAGGACATGGCCGAGGCGGACATCCAGCTCCTCGTCTGAGCGCCGCGAAGCGACCGTTCGGTTCTGTTTTCCCCGTCCGCCACCGGCGGCGGCTGCCCCCGACACCGTCTCTCCGGACGCGAACCGGTAGCGACCGGATTCGCCCCGTCGCGCCGCGGACCGGCGGACGCGCCGGTCCGCGGGCTCACTCACTCCGCTCGCGGCCGGCGCGCTCGCGACCGATCGCGCTCGCCACCGCGAGCAGGTAGCCGAGCCCGTACTGGACCTCCGGGTCGCGCACGCCGCGGAGCAGCCCGACGGCGCCGACCCGCTCCGGCGGCTCGCGCTCCGCCTCGCCGACGCCCTTCAGGAGGGTCTCGACGCCGTCGCGGGTGTCGTCGTCGGCCGCGGTCTGCGCCACCTCGCCGAGCGCGGCGCCGGTGCCGGCCAGCGACGCGACCATCTCGTCGTCGAGGGCCGCGGTCGCGAGCGAGCCGACCTCTGCGATCTCGGCCAGCTCGTCGAGCGTGCCGCTCCGTTGGAGCTCGAGCAGCGTGTCGAGCGCCGCTCGCAGGTCGTCGCCGTTCTCGCCGACCGCCTCGGCCAGCGCCACGGTCTCGTCGGTCGCCAGACCGTCGGCGGACTCCGCGAGCGTCGACCCCGTGGCCGAGAGCTCGCGGACCATCTCGTCGGAGAGCGCGCTCTCGCCCAAGGAGAGCACGTCCAGCAGCTCGTTGACGGCGTCGAGCCGCTCCACGAACGCGGCGACCGCCTCCGGGTTCTCCGCGATCGCCGCCTCGAGGTCGGCCGACTCGGGTGCTTCCGTCTCGGACATGGTCAGAGCAGCCCCCGCGCGGTGAGCCAGTAAGACTCGTTGTACGCCAGCTTCGACCAGTGGAGCTTCTCCGACGGCGGCGCGGGCGACGGCGGGCGCTCGTAGTCGAACTCGACGAACGAGGCCGCGTCCATCCCCGTCTCGATGAAGCACAGCGTCTTCCCGTCGTACGTCGCCGTGGCCGGGCGTCCGCGGACCTCGCTGGCGAGGCGCTGTCCGACGACGCCGGCCTGGTAGTGCGCCACGCTGCCCGCGTTCGGGACGCCGGTGTCCGCGGTGTCGCCGAGCGCGTACACGTTCTCCGCGGCCTCGGCCTCCAGGGTGTGCTTGTCGACGTCGACCCAACCGTCGTCGCCGAGCCCGGCCTCCTCGATCAGGTCGACGCCGCCGTGGGGCGGGATCGACACGAGGAGGTCGTAGTCGAGCTCGGTCCCCTCCATCGACGTGATCGTCTCCGCCTCGGGGTCGACAGACTCGGCGTTGAAGAACGTCTCCACGGCGATGTCCCGCTCCTCCATGATGGGGCGGGCCCACTCGGCGATGTGGGGGTTCCCGTGGACGCGCTGGATCGGGTACGTGTAGGTGATCCCGACGTCCTCGCGCAGGCCGCGCTCGCGGAACCAGTCGTCGACCATGAAGACGAACTCCAGCGGCGCCGCGGGACACATGTGGGGGGTCCCGACGACGCTCAACACGATCTCGCCCTCGGTGAACTCCAGCAGCTCGTCGCGCAGGGCGGTCGCGCCCGACTCGCTGTAGTAGTCGTGCCCGCCCTCGGCGAGCCCGGGGATGCGCTCGGGTTTCAGCGTCGACCCGGTCGCCAACACGAGGTGGTCGTACTCCACCGTCGGCGCGGTCCCGTCGAACCGGAGCTCCCGTGAATCCGTGTCGATCTCCGACACGCGGCCGATCCGGAGGTCGACCGCGTCGTCGATCAGCTCGTCGAGTGCGCGGCGACCGTCCGCCGGTTCGCGCTTACCGAACGGGACGTACAGCCAGACGGGCTTGTAGACGTGGTCGGGGCCGTCGTTGATCAGGGTGACCTCGACGTCGCCCGCGTCGATCTCCGGACCGAGCCGGTCGGCGAGGTCGTTGGCGAGCACGGAGCCGCCGGTCCCGCCGCCGAGGATGACGATGCGTTCGGTCATGCTTTCTCCACGTAGAACGCGTTGTGGTCGTCGAGCTCTTCGACGGCGAGCAGTTCGTTGCCGGCCTCCTCGGCCCACTCGGGGACGTCGGTGAGCGACCCGTCGCTGTCGCTCAGCAGCCGGACGACGTCACCCGACTCGGCGCTCCGGATCGCACCGATGAGGTCCATCAGGGGGCCGGGGCACGCTGCGCCTCTGGCGTCGACGGTCTCTTGGGGTTCGATGTCGGTCATGGCGGTCTCACACCTCACAGTTTCGCGGGCGGCCTATTAGTCTTGTGCGAGCATTCCACAATTCTAAAAATTCCATCGACCGGTCAGCGCCGAACGGTGACGGTCGCGACGGCGGTGGCCGTGCGGCTACCGATCGAACACCAGCGCGTAGTGGTACGGCGGCAGATCGGCTCGCCGGTCGCACTCGAACGGCGCGGCGCTGCGGACGGCCGCCGCCGTCTCCTCGGGGGACATCCGCACCGCCGTCGGCGGTCCGCGGGGCTCGGCCCCCGGCGGCTACTCATCGGTTCGAGCCCGCCACGCCGCCGGGAGCCGGGCGTAGACGACCGCGTTGTCGACGAGCGCGTCGACCGGGACGTACTCGTCGGGCGCGTGCGCGGTGTCGGTCCCGAGCGAGAACTCGACCGTCGATATCCCGGCGTTCCGGAGCTTCTTGGCGTCGCCGCCGCCCGTCGCGCTCCGCCTGAAGACGCGGTCCCCGGTGACGCCCGCGGCCGTCGACGCGACGGCCTCGACGAGCGGGCCCTCGGGGTCTTCGGCGGTGCCGACGCTCCAGGAGACGTCGGCGATCGTGATCCCCTCGCAGTCGGCGACGCACTCCCGGATCCCGGCGAGCACGTCGGGCGTGTGGACGCCCGCGGTGAGCCGCACGTCGACCTCGGCGCGCGCGGAGCCCGGGACGGCGTTCACCGCGTCGCCGCCCTCGAAGACGCCGAGGTTGATCGACGGGTACCGGAACAGTTCCCGGGCGGCCGCCTCGCCCATCGACGGGGCGTAGTACGCGACCGACTCCTCGACGATCGGCTCCATCTCGGCGCCGATCGCCAGCCGCTCGGTGCCGAACCGATCTCGGATCCGCTCCACGGCGGCGTAGAGCCGGTCGACGGCGTTGACGCCGAGGGCCGGGCGGGAGCCGTGCGCCGCCTCGCCCGCCGCTTCGAGCGTCAACCAGATGCTGCCCCGGTCGGCGACCGTGACGGAGTGACGCCCCGCCTCGCAGGTCGGCTCGCCGATCACGCACGCCTCCGCGTCGAGCACACCGGCGTCGAGCAGCGCCGGGAGGCCGGCGTCGCCGCCCACCTCCTCGTCGCTCACGAGGGCGAACAGGAGGTCGACGGGCGGCTCGGTATCCGTCGCGGCGAAGGCCCGGAGCGCGAACAGCAGCGACGCCACGGCGCCCTTCATGTCGGTCGCCCCCCGGCCGTAGACCCGGCCGTCGGCGCGCTCACCGAGCGGGTCGCGCGTCCACGCGTCGGCGTCGAACGGCACCGTGTCGAGGTGCCCGTTGTACAGGAGCGTGCGGTCGGCGTCGCCGGGGACCCGCACGAGCAGGTTCGGCTTCGCCGGGTCGACGGCGACCCGCTCGACCTCGACCGGGAGCGGGTCGAGGAACCGCTCGACGGCGGCGGCGATCTCCCGCGTGTCGCCGGGCGGGTTCGACGTGTCGACGGCGAGCAGGTCGAGGGCCAGCGAGACCAGCGCCTCCCGGTTGGCCCGCACGTACTCGGCGGGGGCGTCGCCGGCGGGCGCCGACCGCGACGCGCTCGTGTCTTCGGCCATACCGTCCGGTTCGGTGCCCGGCGATTTAGCTGTTTTGTACATATCGCACAATATGCTGCGGCGGGAGGGGGTCGCCAGCTCACGCCTCGGGGTCGGGCTGCGCTGTCCGGTCCTCGCTCCCGTCCGGTTCCTGACCGTACCGGTCCTCGAACTCCTGAACGAGCCGGCCGACGGTCGCGTACCAGCTGTTGAGGAGCCGCCGCATCTCGCGGGCGATCGCCTCCGGCGCCCGCGGCCGGTACACGTAGTAGTAGCCGCCGTGGTCGTAGTTCACCTGTCGCCGGACGACGAGGTCGACCTCGACCAGTCGCGAGATCGACCGGTGCGCCGTCGACCGCTCGCAGCCGAGCCGGTCCGCCACGTCGTCGACGGTGAGCCCCTCGTCCGCCCGCTGGAGCGCCCGGAAGACTGCCCGGTCCCGGTCGTTGAGCCCGTGGATACACTCCAGCACGTCCGGCCACTCCATGTCGCGTTCGAGGTCCTCGCGCACTGACGCGGTCATCGTACCGGGCTATAGGGCGGCGGAGGTGGTTAAAGATGTTCCCGAACAGCACAAGACTATCTCTCCCGCGTTGACACAGACGCGCTTCGGTCGGCGTGTCGCTCGGATTCTCGGCGTCCTATCCAAAGGGTATTTGCTACGTTGGCCCAAGACGATACACGAATGACGCTTCCGATCGACCCGACCCAGATCGACCCGGACGACATCGGCGAGCAACAGACGACCCTCGAAATGGACCACGAGGAGGCGATCGAACACGTCCGCGACGCCTTCACCGACGCCGGCTTCGGCGTCCCCGTCGAGTTCTCGCCGTCCGAGATGCTCAACGAGAAGATCGACGCGGGTCGCGACCCCTACTACGTGCTGGGCGCGTGTAACCCCGAGGTCGCCGACCGCGCCCTCGACGCGACGGACAACAAGCTGGGCGCGCTGATGGCCTGTAACGTGGTCGTGTGGGAGGAGGAGCCCGGCACGCAGCGCGTCTACCACGTCTCCATCATGCGCATCGCTCGACTCGTGGGCATGGCGCCGGACGACGACGAGATGGCGGACATCGTCGCCGACACCGGCGAGATCGTCGACGAGGCGTTCGCGAACCTGTAAGGTCGCGTCGCTCTCGCCCCGCCCTGCCCGCCTCGCGCCCGTCCTCCGTTCCGATTCCACACCTACTTATTCGCGACCGACGACGACTCCGTATGAACCTCGCCGATTCGCGCGTCCTCGTCACCGGGGGCGCCGGGCTCGTTGGGAGCCACCTCGCGGCCGCCCTGCTCGACCGCGGCGCGACCGTCCGCGTCGCCGACGACCTCTCGAAGGGGACCCGCGACCGCGTCCCCGACGGCGCCGAGTTCGTCGAGGCGGACGTGACCGACCCCGACGCCGTCGCCCGCGCGGTCTCCGCCGACCTCGACGCGGTCTTCCACTTCGCGGCGTACACCGACACGAACTACGACGACGACCGCGCGCTGTTCGAGGAGAACACCGCGATGACGTACAACGTCTTGGAACGGATGCGCGAGGTCGGCGTCGACCGGTTCGCGTTCACCTCCTCGTCGACCGTGTACGGCGAGGCGCCGCGGCCGACGCCCGAGGACTACGCCCCCCTCGAACCGATCTCGATGTACGGTTCCGCGAAGCTCGCGGACGAGGCGCTGATCTCGACGTTCGCGCACTCCTACGGGATCCAGTCGTGGGTGTTCCGGTTCGCGAACATCGTCGGCCCGCGCCAGCGCGGCAACGTGATCCCCGACTTCGTCCAGAAGCTCGACGACGACCCGACCGAACTGGAGATCCTCGGCGACGGCCGCCAGGAGAAGTCGTACATGCACGTCACCGAGTGCGTCGACGCCATCCAGCACGTCGTCGAACACGCCGCCGACGACCTGAACGTCTACAACCTCGGGACGCGGACGACCACCTCGGTGACCCGGATCGCCGACGTCGTCAGCGAGGAACTGGGCGTCGACCCCGCGTACAGCTACACGGGCGGCGACCGCGGCTGGACCGGGGACGTGCCGAAGATGCGGCTGTCGATCGAGAAGCTGTCCGCCCTGGGCTGGGAGCCGTCGATCGAGAGCGACGAGGCGGTCCGGCGGAGCGCCCGGGAACTCATCGACGAGATAGTCGAGTAGGGTGCGGTCGACCGCTGCGGAGCCGGTCGCGGTTCCGGCCGCCGCCCGGGGCGACGAGACGGCCCCGCCCGGTCACGCCCGCTCGTTCGCCGGTCGGGGGTCGCCGTCGAACGCGTCGACGAGCCGCTCCGGGAGCGCCTCGGGCGAGAACACCGAGACGAGGTCGCCCGGCTTGATCCGCGTGTCGCCGTTCGGCGCGATGTGGTCGCCGTCGCGCTCGATCCCCACGACCAGCACCTCGTCGGACAACAGCCCCCGCTGGTTGGCGGTCTCAAGCGAGAGCCCGGCCACGTCGGCGCTCTCCGAGACGGTGAACTCCACGACCTCCCCGCCGCCGACGACGGTCTGGAAGTCGGTCACCGCCGACGGGGCCCGGTCCTCCTCCGGGGCGAACTCGTGGTACGGCTGGAACGTCTCGTCGAGGACGATGTCCTCGCGCTCGATGGTCACCCCGGCCGAGGAGAGCTGCTGCGCGATGCGGTTGATGTCCGTCGTGTCCTCGCCGACGGCGGTGACCACGAGGTTCTCCTGCCCGGCGAGGAGCTCTCGGACCTGGGTCACCCCCGGGGTCGACAGCGCCTCGTTGGCGAGCGCCGACCGCTTGCTCACGGGGGCCGTACAGGTGAACTGCGTCGTCACCTTCCCGTTCGAGTTCTCGTAGTCGATGTCGGCGTGGTACCCCCGGATGACTCCCTGCTCCTCCAGTCGGTTGATGCGGTTGCGGACCGTCGCCGGAGTGACGTCCACCTCCTCGGCGATCATCGGCGCGGACGTGTCCCTCGCGTTCATCCCCAGGTAGTAGAGGATCCGACGGTCGATCTCGTCGGGGCGGTAGGTCATGGCCCCAGCTACTGGCTATCCGGCCAAAGACGTTTTGCCCCTCACACGACGACGCCCCGTGCCCGAGGGGGGTTTCGAGAAACGCGGATTCGAAACATCTCAAATACGCATACCGCACTCAAACGGGGTGATTTTTTGTGGTTCGAAAACAAAAAGCCGCGTATGGCGTCGGATCGCAGCCGCTCCCCGTTCGAACGGCTCAAGGAGCACTACGACCACGAGGAGCTCGTCTGCCCGGCGTGCGGGTTCGAGGACGAAGACGGCGCGTGGGACGCCGAGGCCGACGGGGCGGACATCGTGTACACGCACGCCTGTCCCCGGTGCGGCGCGGAACGGGAACACACGCTGGAGCTTTCGGACCGCGAGACGGCCCTGGAACACGTCGAAAAGCGGCAGTGAGCCGGCGACCGTCCCCGGAGGGTCCGCGCCGACGCGGTCAGTTGCCCTCGGTCGACGTCCCGTCGGCGGGCGCCTCGGTCCGCTGTCGACCGGTCAGCGAGCGGTAGACGGGGTAGAGGTAGTCCTCGATCGGCCCCTGGACGCCGCGGTCGCCCGCGTAGACGATGACCGGGACGCCCGCCCCGTCCGCGAGGTCGATCACGCGGTCGGGCGTGCTCCCGAACACCCAGCGCCTGAGCCTGCGGGTCCGGGTCGCGCCGATCACGAGGATCCCGCCGTTCTCGGCGGCCGTCTCGACTAACCCCTCCGCGACGGTCGCCGCTTGGACGTTGTGGATCTGTACCTCAGGGGCGTCGGAGAGGCCGGCGACGGTCGCGTCCGCCGACTCCGCGCGTCCCCCGCCGCCGTCGGGATTGACGCTGACCACGTGGAGCTCCGCGCCGTCGCGCCCGAGCCGCTCGACCATCGGCAGCAGCGCCTTGTGGTGCGGGCCGCCGCCCGCGCCGACGTTGACGACCGAGGCGTCCGTCTCGTCGGTGAACCCGCGCACGAACATCACGCCGCAGGGCGCCTTGTACTCGATCGTCTCGGCCACGTCGGTGTGCTCCTCGGGATACCCCATCAGGATCTGGTCGACGTCGCCCTCGCGGGCGGTCTGGAGGATGTCGAACGCCACGTCCTGACAGATGTGGCCCTCGACCGTGTAGTCCGCGTCGAGGTCCTCGCCCGCGAGCAGCTCCTCGATCCGGGTCACGCGGCTCTCCGCGGTCTCCCGGACGACCTCCGACGGCGTCTGCTCCGGTATCTGCGTGACGTTCAGCACGTGGATGTGGGGCGTGTCGTGCTGGAGCTTCCCCAGGGTATCGGCGAGCCTGATGTATCGCGCCGCCCTGTCCGGGCGGGCGACCGCGACGAGCACTCGGTATCGGTCTTCGTCGGTCGCCTCGGTGTCCGCGCCACCGGCCGTCTCCTCGGCGGCCGGCTCCGGCTCGACCACCTTCTCGAACAGCTCGTCGACGGCCGGCGCCCCGCCCCACGACAGGTACGCGACCAGCAGCGCCCCGACGAGGACGACGCCGACGAGGACGCCCTTCAGCGGGAGGTTGTAGATCAGCCCGAGGTTCGCGAGGACGCCCGCGATCGGGACGAGGGGGACTCCGGGCACCCGGAACCCGCGCTCGATGTCCGGGTAGCGCCGCCGCGAGTAGATGAGCGCGAGGTTGACGATCGAGAGCGGCAACAGGAGGTTCAGCGTCGCGAACCCGGTCAGCGTCGTCAGTCCCAGCTCCGTGATCGCGAGGGAGCCGACCACGGGCAGGGGAACGCTGATCTGGAACGGGAGGACGCCGCCCTCCGCCGGGAACAACATGATGAACGCGACGATCAGGAAGACGATGGTGCCGGTCGCGGTGGCGATGCTCCAGAACGGCGTGTTGTACTCCGGATGGATCCGCGAGAAGGGTCGGGGGGCCTGCCCCTGACGGCCCATCAGCGAGCCGATCCCGCTGGCGGCGAGTATCGAGGCGTTCGACGCGCTGACCATGCTGAAGATGGCGCCGGCAACGATGAGCGACCGCCCGACGGGGCCGAGGAAGCCGGCGGCGACCTCACCCATCGCGGTCTCGCCCTCGCGGGCGATGACCTCCGCGGGGACCGGCGAGTTGACCATCGCGACGATCACCAGCGCGTACAGGACGGTGACCGTGACGATCGACGCGGCGATGGCCCGCGGGACGGTCCGCTTCGGCTCGATGATCTCGCCGGCGCTGGCGGCGATGGCGGAGAAGCCGAAGAACGTGATGAACGCCAGCGCGGCGATCGACACGATCCCCACCACGTCCGTCGTGAAGCCCGTCGCGAAGGTGCCGACCGCCGTCGACGGGCCGCGGAACGAGAACGCGCCGCCGATGAACGCCAGCAGGACGGCCACCTTCGCCCCCGTCACGAACAGCTGGAACATCCCGCTCTCCTCTGTCCCCCGGGCGTTCAGCGTCCCGAGGAGCAGCGCGGCGAGCACTCCCGTCGTCCCGTGCGGGAGGACGTGGAACGCCTCCGGGAGCACGAACCTGAAGAACCACTCGTCCATCGTCGCGAGGTAGAACGCCGTCGTCCCGGTGTAGCCGAGGAAGAGCATCGCGCCGATGGCGTAGACGAGCGTGTCGTTCTCGAAGGTCCGCGAGGAGAACAGGTACCCCCCGCCGTTCTCGGAGTAGATCGAGGCGAACTCCGAGTACCCGGCGGCGGTGATCCCGGCGATGACGGCCGCGATGACGAACGCGATGACGGCGCTGGAGCCGATCGCCGCGACGGCGGTGCCGGAGAGCGAGAAGATGCCGGCGGCGATCATCGTCCCCAGGCCGATGGCGAACGCGATCTTGAAGTCCAGCGTCCGGGTGTGCTCAACCATCGGTGCGAAGGAGCGTCCGGCGTACCAGTTGTCCGCGTCGACCGATCGCGTCGTGCCGTGGTCTCGCCGCTATGCCGTAGAACATGGTTACCTCCTGGTCTGAACCCCGGAGACAAAATATCTCCCGGTACGATTTGCCCATGAGTGGTCCAGTCGGAGCGGAAATTATCGATTCGAAAACGGGTCGGCGGCGCGCGCCGCGGCGGACCCGAGGGCCCTCCGTCCGTTCGAGTCCGCGGCACGGTTCGGAAGGGCCTTTTAACCCGCCCGTCGAACGGACGGTATGTTCAGGCAGCTCCGGTCGGAGGTCGAGGCGGCGCTCGCGGACGCGCTCGCCGAGCTCGACCTCCCGACCGACGACCTCGGCATCGAACGCCCGCCGGACGACATGGACGCGACGCTCGCCTCCAGCGTCGCGTTCCGGCTCGCGGGCGAGGTCGGCGACGCGCCGCCGAACGTCGCGGCGACCGTCGCCGAGGCGGTGTCGGTCGCGGACGCGGACTACGTCGGGCGCGTCGACACCGCGGGGCCGTACGTCAACTTCCACGCGAACGAGCGCTACCTCGCCGACACGCTCGACGCGGCGGCCGTCGATCCGGCGTACGGCGCGCTCCCCGACCGCGACGCCTCGGTCGTCGTCGAGCACACCAGCGCGAACCCGACCGGCCCCGTCCACGTCGGCCGCGCGCGCAACCCCATCGTCGGCGACGCCGTGGCGAACCTCCTGGCGTACGCGGGCTACGACGTCGACCGCCACTACTACGTCAACGACGCCGGCCGGCAGATGGCGGTGTTCACGTGGGCGTACGAGCGGTTCGACGAGGCCGACCTCGACGCCGAGCCCGCCCGCGACCGCGCGGAGTACGACCTCGTGCGCTACTACCGGAAGGGGAACGCCTTCTTGGAGGAGGCCGACCCGGACGCGGTCGAGGCCGCGGAGGCGGAGATACAGGCGATCCTCCAGGGGCTCGAGGCCGGCGACGAGGCGACCTACGAGCGCGTCGGCGAGGTCGTCGACGCGGTGCTGGGCGGCATGAAGGAGTGCCTCGCCCGCCTGCCGGCCGAGTTCGACGAGTTCGTCAAGGAGACGCGGTTCATGCGTGACGGCTCGACGGACGACATCGCCGCGCGGCTCAAGGAGACCGATCACGCCGTCTACGAGGAAGACGCCTGGCAGCTGGAGCTCGACGAGTGGGGGATCGACAAGAACCTCGTGTTCCTGCGCTCCGACGACACGAGCCTCTACACCACCCGCGACCTGGCCCACCACGAGTGGAAGTTCGACAACTACGACCGCGCCGTCACCGTCCTCGGCGAGGACCACAAGCTCCAGGCCGACCAGCTCGACGCGACCCTCGAACTCCTCGGCAACGACACCGACCGGCTCGGCCACGTCATCTACTCGTACGTCAACCTCCCCGACGGGAAGATGTCGACGCGGAAGGGGACGGGCGTGATGCTCGACGACCTCCTCGACGAGGCCATCGACCGCGCCCGCGACGCCGTCGAGTCGCGGATGGACGACCGCATCCGCGGCGACGACCTCACCGACGAGGACGTCGAGCGCATCGCCCACCAGGTCGGGATCGGCGCCGTGCGGTACGACATCGTCTCGAAGCAGCCCGCCAAGGCGATCACCTTCGAGTGGGAGGACGCGCTCGACTTCGAGGCGCAGTCGGCCCCGTTCGTCCAGTACGTCCACGCGCGCTGCGCCGGCATCCTCGACGAGGCAGCGGCCGAGGGCGTCGACGTGCCCGGCGTGACCGCCGACGCCGACGGCGCGGTCGATCCCGACGCGCTCGACGTGGACGCGGGCGCGTTAGAGACCGAGGCGGCCCGCGACCTCCTCCGGGAGGTCGCCCGCTTCCCCGCCGCCATCGAGGCGGCGGCCGACGACCTGGAGCCGCACACGATCGCGACGTTCACCCGCGAGTTCGCGGACGCGTACAACGCCTTCTACCGCGAGTGCCCGGTCGTGACCGCCGAGACCGACGAGCTCCGCGACGCCCGCGTCGCCGTCGTCGCGGCCGCGAAGCACACGATGGCGAACGCGCTCGACGTGCTGGGCGTCGAGGCGCCGGAGTCGATGTAGCGCGGCGAGACGGTCGCTCCCGGGGGTATCGTCAGGTCAAAGCTTACTTACACGCACGCGACCGTATTTCGGACAATGAGTAGCGACGCACAGGAGGCGAACGAGGACCGCCGGAAGTACGAGTTCCGCAAGGTAATCGAGGAACTCAAAGACTACGAGGGCTCCGGCACCCAGCTCGTCACCATCTACATCCCCGAAGACAGGCAGATCTCCGACGTGGTGGCCCACGTTACCCAGGAGCACAGCGAGGCGTCGAACATCAAGTCCAAGCAGACCCGGACCGCCGTTCAGGACGCGCTCACCTCGATCAAGGACCGACTGCGCTACTACGACACCTTCCCGCCCGAGAACGGACTGGTGATCTTCTCCGGCGCCATCGACGCGGGCGGCGGCCAGACCGACATGGTCACCCGGACGCTGGAGTCGCCGCCACAGCCCGTCGAGTCGTTCCGGTACCACTGCGACTCGGAGTTCCTCACCGAGCCGCTCGAACACATGCTCGAAGACTCCGGGCTCTTCGGGCTCATCGTCTTGGACCGCCGCGAGGCGAACGTCGGCTGGCTGAAGGGCAAGCGCGTCGAACCCGTCAAGTCCGCCTCCTCGCTCGTCCCCGGCAAGCAGCGGAAGGGGGGTCAGTCCGCACAGCGGTTCGCCCGTCTGCGCTTAGAGGCCATCGATAACTTCTACCAGGAGGTCGCGGGGATGGCCAACGACCTGTTCGTCGACAGGCGCCACGAGCTCGACGGCATCCTCGTCGGCGGCCCCTCGCCGACGAAAGACGAGTTCCTCGACGGCGACTACCTCCACCACGAACTTCAGGACAAGGTCCTCGGCAAGTTCGACGTGGCCTACACCGACGAGTCCGGCCTGAAGGACCTCGTCGACGCGGGCCAGGAGGCGCTCGCGGACCAAGAGATCGTCCAGGACAAAAACGACATGGAGGAGTTCTTCGAGAAGCTCAACACCGGGCAGGAGGCCACCTACGGGTTCGAACAGACCCGCCGGAACCTGATCATGGGGTCGGTCGACCGCCTGCTCATCTCCGAGGACCTCCGCTCGGACGTCGTCGTCTACGAGTGCCCGAACGGCCACGAGGAGTACGAGGTGGTCGACGCCCGTCACTCGACGCCAGGCCACGAGTGTAGCGAGTGCGGCGACGAGGCGGCCGTCGAGAAGCGCGAGGACGTCATCGAACACCTGATGGCCATCGCGGAGCAGCGCGGCACCGAGACGCGGTTCATCTCGACGGACTTCGAGAAGGGCGAGCAGCTGCTCGACGCGTTCGGCGGCATCGCGGGCATCCTGCGCTACTCCACCGGCGTGTAAAGCCGCTCTCCGCGACGGGGCGAAACGTTACTGCTGTTCCGGTTCGACCGGCGTCGCCGCGACCTCCAGGCACGCGCAGGCGTCGGACTCGGGGTCGAAGCAGTCCGGACACTCCGGCTGGCGGTCGATGATCGTGTCGAGCCGCTCGGCCACCGTGTCGTCGATGACCGCCTCAAGCTCGCGGGCCTCCGCCTGGAAGTCCTCGACTGCGAGGACGTTGGCGAGGAAGCGCTCGATGATACAGTACGTCTGGAGGGCGTCCCGCGCGCGGACGATGCCGTCGTCGGTGAGGCGCACGCCCTTGTACTTCTCGTGTTCGGCGAGCCCCCGCTCTTCGAGCTTGCCGATCATCTCGTTGGCGCTGGCCGGGCTGACGCCGAGCGCGTCGGCGATCGACCCGGTCGAGGCGGGTCCGTCCTCCTGGTCCTGTACGACGTATATCGTCTTGAGGTACTGATCTGCGGTGTTCACGGCTGTCCTCCGTCGGCGCTCGTCGGCGACTCGTCTGTCCGGTTCATCGGCGCTCCATGACCTCCGTGACCTCGCGCACGCCCTCGGCCTCCTCGTCGCGGATCGCCGTCAGGGTCGCGATCAGCTCATCGCGGTCGATCGAGAACGCCGCGTCGGAGCCCTCGATCGCCTCGATGAGGTCGTCGTAGAACTTGTAGGCCGTCTCCTCGTTGCACAGCTGGTCGTACAGCACGTCGTCGAAGTCCTCCGGTCGCGTCCGTCCGTAGCGGGCGTCGACCAGCGATTCGATCTCGTCGAACGGGACGCTGTCGACGCCGAGCCCCTCGATGATCGCCTCCAAGCGCTCGCGGTGGTCGGCCGACTCCTCGGCGGCGTCCGCGAGCAGCGTCTCCACCTCCTCGTCGAGCTCGGCGTCCAGCTGCTGGTAGTGGCGGTGCGCTCGCGCTTCGACGACCTCTTCGAGTACGATGCCGATCTGGAGCAGTCGCGCGAGTTGGTCGTCGGAGGCGACCCGCTGGCTCACGCTCACCGCGACCACCCGAGACGGCGCGATACGCGGGTTCGCATACCATCGACTCGGGCGTCGTCGGTCTTAAGCGGTTCCCCTCGCGCGCCGGTCGTGGAGTCGGCGCGTCGGGCGTCGGAAAAATCCGTTCGGCGGGCGGGCAGCGAGCGCTGACCGCTTACTGGAGGCGCTCGAAGACGAGCTCCTCGACGTCGTCGCGGAACTCGTCGACCGCGATCTCCTCGAGGACGGGCACGAAGAAGCCCTCGACGAGCATGTTCCGGGCTGTCCGCGAGTCGATCGAGCGGCTCTCGAGGTAGAACAGGTCCTCTGCGTCGACCTGCCCGACCGTCGCGGAGTGGGAGGCCTCGGTGTCGTGGTTGTGGATGATCAGCTTCGGCGACGCGTCCGCCTCGGCCTCGTCCGACAGCATCAGCGTGTTCTCGCGCTGGTAGCTGGAGGTGTTCCACGCGTCCTCGCCGACGTCCTGGACGCCCTCGTAGACGGAGCGGGCGACGTCGTCGAGCACGCCGCGGGTGACCAGGTCGGCGGTCGTCTGCTCGGCCTGGTGCCACACGCGGGCGTTGATGTCGAAGTGCTGGTCGTCCGTGCCGAAGAACGTCCCGACGATCTGGCTCTCGGAGCCGTCGCCGTTCAGGTCGGTCTCGATGTCGGAGCGGGTGAGCTTCGAGCCGAAGTTGCTCTCGATCCAGTCGATCGTCGCGTACGTGTCCGTCACGCCGCGCTTCAGCGAGTAGGTGTACGCGTCCGAGTCGAGGTTCTGGAGCGAGCCGAACTGGACGTTCGCGTTCTCGCCCGCGACGACCTCGACGAGGTTCGAGAAGTACCGGTCGTCGTCGACCTCGGCGTCACCGGTCTCGATCGACTCGAGGATCGTCACCGACGAGGACTCCTCGGCGACGACGAGCGTCTGGCTGAACAGCGAGCGGGAGTTCATCTCCGCGCGCACCGTCACGTCCTCGACGTCGACGCCCTCGGGGACGTAGACGAACGTCCCGGTGGTGAAGAGCGCGACCGAAAGCGCGGTGAGGTAGTTGTGTTCGGGGTCGAGGACTGAGCCGAAGTTCGCCTCGATCACGTCGCCGTACTCGGCGAGCGCCTCGGTGAACGGCAGGACGACGACCTCGTCGTCGCCCGCGGTCCGCTCGGTCTCGTCGGCCTGGTTCAGCGGGTCGACGAGCGCCTCGAAGTCCAGCGCCTCCAGGTCGGTCCAGCGGCGGCCCGGCGTCTGGATGACGTCGGGCAGCTCCGCGGTCTCCAGCGCGGCCAGCGCGTTCAGCCGGGTCTCTAAGAGCCACTCGGGTTCGTCGCGTTCGTCGGCGATGCGTCGTACCGTCTCCTCCGAGAGGCTCTCGATTTGCTTCGTGCTCATGTTATCCGAGCGAACCCTCCATCTCCAGCTCGACGAGCCGGTTGAGCTCGACGGCGTACTCGATCGGCAGCTCCTCCGTGATCGGCTCGATGAAGCCCGAGACGATCATCTGCTTGGCGTCGTCGTCGTCGAGACCGCGCGACTGGAGGTAGAAGATGTCCTCGTCGCCGATCTTGCCGACGGTCGCCTCGTGGGCCACGTCGACCTTCGACTCGTTGATCTCCATGTACGGCATCGTGTCGGAGGTCGACTCGTTGTCGAACATCAGCGCGTCGCACTCGACGGCCGTCGAGGAGTTCTCCGCGCCGTCCGCGATGTGGACGAGGCCGCGGTAGTTGGTGCGGCCGCCGTCCTTCGCGATCGACTTCGACTCGACGGTGGACTTCGTGTTCGGCGCGTTGTGGTACACCTTCGCGCCGGTGTCGATGTCCTGGCCCTCGCCCGCGAAGGCGATGGTGATGTGGTTGTCGGAGGCGCCGCGCCCCTTCAGGATCGTCGAGGGGTACAGCATCGTCGCCTTCGACCCCATCGACCCCGAAATCCACTCCATGCGCCCGCCCTTCTCGGCGATGGCGCGCTTCGTGTTCAGGTTGTACGTGTTCTTCGACCAGTTCTGCACGGTCGAGTACTGGACGTGGGCGTCCTCGCCGACGAACACTTCCACGCCGCCCGAGTGGAGGTTGAACGCCGAGTACTTCGGCGCGGAACAGCCCTCGATGTAGTGGACCTCGGAGCCCTCCTCGGCGATGATGAGCGTGTGCTCGAACTGGCCCATCCCCTCGGAGTTCATCCGGAAGTACGCTTGGACCGGCATCTCCACGGTGGTGTTCTCCGGGACGTAGACGAACGAACCGCCGGACCAGATGGCGCCGTGGAGCGCCGCGAACTTGTTGTCGCTCGGGGGGACGCACTTCGTCATGAAGTGCTCGCGGACGAGCTCCTCGTGCTCCTGGACGGCCTTGTCCATGTCACAGAAGATGACGCCCTTCTCTTCCCACCGCTCCTGCATGTTCTGGTAGACGATCTCGGACTCGTACTGCGCGCCGACGCCCGAGAGCGCGTTCTTCTCGGCCTCCGGGATGCCCAGCTTGTCGAAGGTGTCCTGGATCTCCTCCGGGAGGTCCTCCCAGCTGTCCGCGCCGCCGCGCTTGTCGATGTCCGGGCGGATGTACGGCACGATCTCCTCGACGTCGACCTCAGAGAGATCGGGCTGCCCGGGCCAGTCGGTCGGCATCGGCATCTCCTGGAACTGCTCGAGCGCGCGCAGGCGGCGCTCCAACATCCACTCCGGTTCGTCCTTGTCCTCCGAGATGACGCGGACCGTCTCCTCGGTGAGGCCCTTCTCGCTTTTGAAGGCGGACTTCTCCTCCTTCTTGAACTCGAAGCGAGCCTCGGTGTCTGTCTCCTTGAGGTCGTCCTGTTGTGAACTCATAGTGTATTGTTACGGATTCCCGTGTTTAGGTGTGTCGCGTGCCCGCATTCGGTTACGCCGCCTCGAAGGCGTCCTCGCGGACCCAGTCGTACCCCTCGTCCTCCAGCTTCTCGGCGAGCTCCGCGCCGCCGCTCTTGACGACTTCGCCGTCGAGCATGACGTGAACGTGGTCGGGCTCGACGTAGTCGAGGATGCGCTGGTAGTGGGTGATCTGGAGGATCCCCGTGCCCTGCTCGTCGCGGAGCGCGTTGATCCCCTTCGAGACGTCCTTCAGGCGGTCGATGTCGAGCCCGGAGTCGATCTCGTCGAGCACGGCGACGCTCGGCTCCAGCATCGCGGCCTGGAGGACCTCGTTCTGCTTCTTCTCGCCGCCGGAGAAGCCGGCGTTGAGGTACCGCTGCATGAACTTCTCGTCCATGTCGAGCAGCTCCATCTTCTCGGAGAGGATCTCCTGGAACTCGGCGACGCCGATCTCGCCGTCGTCCGCGGGGCCCTCCATCGGGGAGGTCTCGTACCCCTCGTCGTCGTCGTCGGCCTCGGCCGACTCCTCGTCCTCGTCCTCGAACAGCTCCTCGCGCTCGTCGGCCTTCGCGTTGAGGGCCTGGCGGAGGAAGTTCGTCATGGTGACGCCCTCGATCTCGGCGGGGTACTGGAAGCCGAGGAAGATGCCGAGCGCGGCGCGTTCGTTCGGCTCCAGCTCCAGGAGCTCCCAGTGGTAATCCTCGTCGTCGAGGTCGGCGTCGATGTCGGCGACGTCGTCCTCGTCGAGGTGGAGGGAGACCGACCCGTCGGTCACCTCGTAGGCCGGATGGCCGGCGATCACCTTCGCCAGCGTCGACTTGCCCGAGCCGTTGGGACCCATCAGCGCGTGGATGTCCCCGGACTCGACGGTCAGGTCGACGCCGCGAAGGATCCGTTCACCGCCCTCTTCGGCCACTCGTGCCCGAAGGTCGTTGATTTCGAGAGTTGCCATTGTGTTCTCGTGCCTCGTGTGCGAACAGTGGGCGTTGCGGGGGTTAACGGTTACGCATCTCCGCCTCAAAAATCGCAGATCGACCAAGAAATTTTCTTCCGATCGAAAAGTGCTTTCAACGACCGGCGTTTCGCCTCGCCGTCGGTCACATGAACGAGCCCAGCCCCGTCTGCTCCTGGCCCGTCTTGACCTCCTCCCACGACATGCCGAGCGCCTCTATCACGCGCTCTATCGGTCCTTTGAGGGTCTTGTCGAGCATCTTCTCCCAGTCGACCTCGAACTCGTCGGGGACCTGGTCGGCGTACTCGAAGCAGATCACGTCCGGGTCGCGCTTGAACTCGCCGTAGAGGTGGTCCCGCTGGGGGTCGAGCCCCGCCTCGTCTTCCATCCGCGCCCAGAAGTCCGGGTGGACCTTCTCGATGTAGAGCCGCTTCGGCTTCGACCCGCTGCCGAAGTTCGTCCCGAGCATGAGGTTGGCGTACTTCGCGCCGCGGACCTGGGCGGTCGGGGTGTCGTAGGCGTCGAGCTTCTTGCCGATGCCGCCGGGGATCCCGACCTCGTCGAGGTCCACGTCGCCGTCGAGCACCCGCGCGATGACGTCGACGAGGTACCCCTTGACCTCCTCCATGTCGTCGTCGATGTCGTCGCCCGTCACGATCGTCTCGATGACGTTCTGTTGGACCTCCTTCGTGATGCCGGCGATGTCCGAGCGCTTGTACTCGAAGCCGGTGATGTCGATGTCGTCGACGTCTTTCCCCTCCTTCCAGACGATGTGGCCCGCGTACCGCTTCTTTTTGCCCGCCTGGAAGAACCGCCGGTAGAGCTTCTCGAACTCGATCTGGAAGCGGTGTTCGCTGGCGTTGAGCTCCTCGCGCGCGAAGTCGTCGTAGCGCTCGTTGATGTGGTCCTCTATCTCGAAGGAGGTCTCTATCGCCTCCTCCTTCGACATGTCAGAAAGAGATAACATTACCGAATCGGTATCTCCATAAGCAACCTGATAATTAAGCTCTTCAGCGGCCTCCTCGGTAAAGTCGATGACTTCGCGACCGGTCGCTGTGACGGCTGCTGCGCCCTCTTTGTCGTAAAGACGGAACCGATCCCACCCCGTCACGCCGTAGAGTGAGTTCATAATAACCTTGACAGCTTCCTGCTGGCGGTCGTACTGCTCGTACGGCTCGGTCCCGGGGTCGTGGTCGTTCCGGAGCGCCTTCTTCTCCTCGCGCTCGGAGAGCAGCTCGTCGACCATCTCGCGCATGATGCCGTCCGGCTCCTTCCGGAAGTGGGTCCCGTTGGGCGCGACGTACGTCTCGCCGTCGTACTCGTCGGGGTCGACCTTCGTCTCCGGGCCGGCGTTGATCGTCACCATGCACATCGGGTAGAGGCTCTTCAGGTCCTGGACCGTCACCATCTCCTTGACGCCCGTTATCGGGTCGAAGACGGCGCCGCCCTCGAACTCCTCCGACTCCTGTTGGCCCTTCGTCGGGAGCGCGAACTTCCCGAACGCCTTGTGGAGGACGTACATGTCGACGGTGTCGCCGGGCGTCGGCGCGTCCTCGATCTTACAGCCGACGAAGGTCCGCACCTCGTCCCAGAAGGCGATCACGTCCTGCTTCCGGTCGATCTCGACGCACAGCTCCACGTCGCGGATGCTGTACTCCAGCAAGCGCTCGGGGTCCTGCTCCCAGAGGTCGCCGATGTCGCCCGTGTAGCGCTCCTTCCCGACGCCGAGCTCGCGCTCGCCGACCGCGTCGAGCCGGTACGACTCCAGCTCGGTGAACATCGTGCGCTTGTAGGCGTACAGCAGGTCGAAGACGACCCGCCCCTTCACGTCCGGGCCGCCCCAGCCGGAGCGCCACACCTCGCCGATCCGGGAGAGCCGGTCGACGTCGAGGTCGTACTGGCTCCCCTCGTCGAGCACCTCCAGCCGGTCGAGGACGTACGGCGCGTCGAAGTCCTCGAAGTTCCAGCCGGTCAGGAGGTCCGGGTCCGTCTCGTCGATGTACTCGACGAACGCGTCGAGCATCGCGGCCTCCTCCTCGAAGGTGCGGACCCGGAAGTCCAGCTCCCCGTTGCCGCCGACGATCCCCTCGTAGTCGGGGAGGTCCGCCGGCGGCGGGATGTCGGCCTCGGGCGCGTCGTACAGCCAGACGACGTACTCGTCGTCGTAGGAGTCGTGGCTGGTGAGACAGATGATCGGCTCCTCGCCGTCCTCGGGGAAGCCGCGCCGGTCGTCGACCTCGATGTCGAAGGTGTTCACGCGGAGGTCGGCGTTGACCTCGGCGGGTTCGAGGTGGCCCTCGTGGACCTGGATCGTCCCCTCCCCGTCGTCGAGGCGCCGCTCCTCGACGCGGATCCCGCCGTTGATCCCGTTGTCGATCAGGAAGCGGTTGGGGAACAGGATGTCCGCCTCGAAGCTCGTCTCGAAGTCGTCCCGGATGTTCCCCACGTCGCGGGGCGTCCGGGTGACGATCCGGGTGAGCGGCTCGCCGCGGATGCTCTCGAAGGGCTCGCCGTCGGGGCTCTCCTCGCGGGTCCCGATCACCACGTCGTACTCCTCGACGGGGTCGCGGTCGAGGTCGGCGGTGGGCACGTAGAAGTACGGCTCGACGCCGAGCACGCGGAGGTGTTCGACGACGTCGTGGTCCGGGTCCCCGTCGACGTGTTCGGCCTCCCCGTCCACGTTCTCGGCCGGCCGCCGACCGAACACGTGGACGACCGGGTACTCGTCGCTCCCGTACCCCTCGACGGCGTAGTCGATCTGGGTGATCATCAGCTCGACGGTCCCGGTCGACTCCGGGAACTTCGCCTCGTCGACGTCGACCACGTCGCTGACGTGCCCGCGGCCGCCGCCGGCGACGACGGCCGCCTCCTGGGCGGCCAGCTCCTCCCGTTCGGTGTCCGTGTCGCCGTCGGCCCCGTCGCCCGCGTCCCCGGTCGACGAGAAGTCCGACAGCCCCGACTGAGTCATATCCGTCCTTCGGCGGCACCCGGCTAAAAAACTCGGCTTTCGGGTGCGGCGAGCTATCCCGCCACGGAAAGGCATATAATGTGTGATGACTTACCACGGTCCATGTCTTCGGACCCACGCTCCGAATCCGAGGTGGCTCGCCCGGGCGACTCCGACGCGGTCGACGCCGAGGTGGAGGCGTACGAAGACGACGGAAACGTGGTGCTTTTCGACGCCGCGAACCCCCTCGCGTGGGTCGAGGCGAGCCGAACCGTCCGGCTCGCCGACGCGGTCTGAGAGGGTTCGGCCCTCGGTCCCGCCGCGCCGATCCCGTCCCCCGTAGCCGCCGCGCTCGGACGGAACCCATTTGCACCGGCGCGGCGTACGACCGGACGTGTTCAGCCTCGACGAGGACGACGAGGGCGAGATCTCGGTCGGCGAGAGCTCCGACGCCGAGCGGGAGATGACGCCCGACATCCCGAAGGCGCCCTCGGTGAAGTCGTTCGACGACGGCGGCGACTTCGAGGGCGCGAGCGACGTGGACCGGGACACCCTCCGCGCGTTCGTCGTCGCCGTCATCTACGCCAACGCCGCCGTCCTCCTCGTCGCGCTCGGCCCGATGGTGTGGTTCTTCGAGGGCTGGTCGCGGATCGGTCCGGCCCTGTTCGTCGTCGGCCTCTTAGCGGGGGTCCGGACCTACCAGACGTATCGATCGTGGAAGCGGTCACGGGACGAGGCCGAGCCGGACGCCGACTCCGACGACACGGTGACCGAGGCGGACGACCGCGACCCCGACGAGACGCCCCCGGAAGCGTAATACCCGGCGAGGGCCCTCCTCCGATCATGCAGACGGTCCACGACGGCGACGGCGAGACGTACCTCCTCGTGAAGCGCTCCGCCGAGTCGAGCCGCGTGCGGGACCCGGCGACCGGCGTCGAGCGCTACGTCGACAACGACGACCTCCGGGTCGTGGAAGGCGAGTCGCCGCTCGCGACCGCCGCTTCCGGCGTGCCGGAACCGGTCCGTCGGACGCTCGGCGCGGTCCGCGACGACCGGTCGCTCGGCCTGCTCGCGGTGGTCGTCGACGAGGGACCGATCGCCGCCATCGACCTCCTCGACGCGGCCGACATGTGCGAGTCCGACCTCCACGGCGCGCTCTCCGAGTTCCGCGCGGCCGGCCTGGTCGGCGAGGCCGAGGTCGCCGGACGGCGCGGCTACGAGGCGACCTCGGTCGCGGTCGAGGCGCTGGCGCTGCTGCGCGGCGAGTCGGCTGACGACGGCGGCGCCGAGTCGGACGACGGCTGATCCCGCCGGCGTCGAACGGCCGACGCCGACAGAAAGCACTTGCCGGTCGGCCGACGCCCCTCGCCCATGGCGCTCCGACCGAACGGGCGCCTCGGCGGCGCCCTCCTCGCGGTCTGTTGTGGTCTCCTCGCCCCGCTCATCTCGGAACGGGTCCTGGCGCATCGCCTCGGGCTGGCCGGACCCCCGGTCGCGTACGGGTTCCTCGCGCTCGCGGGAGTCGGTGCCGTCGCCGCCTTCCGGTACTCCTCGGCGGACTCGTGGCGGTACCTGCTCGCGTACGCCGGGCTCGCCGTCGCCGTCGCCCTCGGTACGTTCGCCTATCTGCTCGGGCAGGCCGGGGCGTGAGCGTCGCCCGCTGCCTGGGGAAGAGATACGAACGGCCGCCCGTCGGAGTACGCGGAGGGCGGTCCTGCGGGACCGCGGTCAGTCGTCGGCGAGCGACGCCGCCTCGATGTCCGCCGCGTCCTCCCGCCGGACGGTCGAGCGGTTCGAGCGCGGGTCCTTCTCGACGGTGACGAGCTCGTCGGCCGCGCCCACCAGCTCGTCGTCGTGGCTCACGATGACGATCTGGCGCACGCCGAAGCCGCGCATCTCCTCGACGAGCCGGACGAGCCGCGAGACGTGGCCGGAGTCGAGGAACACGGTCGGCTCGTCGAGGATGAGCGGCGGGGTCGGCGCCGCTCCCTCGATCCCCTCCGAGAGCAGCCGGTAGATGGCGCAGCGCAGCGAGAGGTTGAACAGGGCGCGCTCGCCCCCGGAGAGCTGCTCGGGGTCGAGCGGCTCGCCGTCCTTCTGGTAGACGGTGAGGACGTACTCGCCGTCGAGCTCGATGTGCGAGTAGGCGTCGTTGCCGTAGACGAGCTCGAACGTCTCGTTGAGGGTGCGTTCCAGCTCGGTGACGTTGCGCTGGCGGAGCTCCGCGCGCAGGTCGCCGTACATCGACTCAAGCTCGCTCGTCTCCTCGTGGAGGCCCTCCAGCGCGGCCACCCGCTCGCCCAGCGCCTCGCGCTCCTCGCGGAGCTCCTCCAGCTCGCGGAGCTCGCCTTTCACCCCGCCGATCGCGTTCTGGAGCTCCTCTCGGCGCTCGCCGAGGCGGTCGAGCTCCTCGGCGACCCGTTCGAGGTATCGCTCGGCCTCCTGCTTCCGCTCCCTCGCCGTCTCGACCGCAGCCTCGTCGACGGCGTCCGCGAGCTCGTCGCGCCGCTCGCGCTTGTCGGCGAGCCGGTCGCGCCGCTCGTCGTTCACCTCTTCGAGGTTCTCCCGCTTCTCGCGGCGGCGCTCGATCTCGTCTTCCGCGTCCGCCACGGCGGACAGGCGCTCCTCGATCGCCGTCACCGCCTCGCGGGCGTCGTCGATCTCCGCGAGCTCGGACTCGAGCTCCTCGACGCGCGCCGCGGCCGCCTTCGCCTCCTCGCGCTTCTGGGCGGCTACCTCGCGCGTCTCCTCGGCCTCTTCCCTGAGATCGGCGGCACGCTCGCGCTTCTCCTCGGCCGTCTCCCGCTTTCGGTCCGCCGCCTCGCGCTTCTCCTCGACGCGCGCTTCGAGCGTCTCGACCCGCTCGTCGATCTCGTCGAGCCGGTCGGCGGCGCTCGCGAGCCCGTCGAGCTCCGCGATCCGGTCGTCTAGGTCGCCCTCGCGCTCGCGGGCGTCCTCGAGCTCGGCCTCCAGCTCCGCCACGCGCTCGCGGTCCTCTTCTATCCCGCTGGCGTGCGGCGAGTCCTCGACCGGCTGGCCGCACTCGGGGCACTTCCCGGCCGCGAGCAGCTCCTCGGCCTCCGCGACGCGCTCGCGGGCGTTCTTCAGCTCCGCCGACAGCTCGGCGATCCGCTCGCGGACCTCGCCGCGCTCGTCGCGCAGCGCGTCCCGCTCGTCGGCGACGCCGTCGCGGTCGACGTCGGCGTCCGCGGCCGCGAACCGCTCGCGGAGTTCGTCGGCCTCCTCGCGGAGGTCCGCGACCGACGACTCGGCCTCGTCGGCCTCCGCCGCCGTCGCCTCGGCCTCGTCGGCGAGGTCGTCGGCCTCGGCCTCGACCTCCGCGGCGCGCTCGGTCCGGTCGTCGGCCTTCCCGGCGAGGTTCGTCGCCTGATTGCGGAGCCCCTCGGCGTTCACCCGCTCGTCGTCGAGCCCCTCGCGGACCGTCGCCTCCCGCTCGTCGAGCGCCGCGCGGCGGTCGGCGATCGCCTCCTCGGTCGCCGCGTCGAGGCCGGCGTCGTCGAGCCGATCGTCGATCTCGGCCTCGATCTCGTCGATCCGCTCGCGCGTCTCGCGGATCGCGTCGCGGTGGCCGTCGCGCTCGCGCTCGGCCTCGCGGATCGCGGCCTCGATCTCGCCGATCTCCGACTTGACCGCCTCCAGCTTCTCCCGCTTCTCCGCGTGCGTCGACAGCGTCTCGGCGGCCGCGTCGCGCGTCTCCTTCGCCTGCTCCCGCTGTGTCTCGTACCGGTCAATGTCGTCGGTGACCTCGCCCAGTTCGCCCTCAAGTTCGTTGAGCCGCGCGTGGAGGTCGCGGTCCTCCTTCGCGGCGATCTGCTCGTCGAGCTGGTCGAGCCGCCCGCGCCGGTTCTCCAGCACGTCCTCGACGCCGAGCCTGGCGTCGCCGGCGCGCTCGCGGTACTCCTCCAGCTTCCCCAGCTGGAGCAGGTCGTCGATCGTGTCCTGCCGCTCCCGCGGGGTGGCGTTGATCAGCTTGTTCACCTCTCCCTGCCGGACGTACGCGCAGTTGACGAACGCCTCGGCGTCCATCCGCAGCAGCTCCGTGACGAACTCGCGGACCGCGCGGGCGCCGTCACGCGTCACGTCGCTCCCGTCGGTCGATTCGAGCGTACACTGGTGGTCGATCCGGCCGTCGTACGACTTGAGCCGCCGCTCGACCCGGTAGGAGACGCCGTCGTGGGTGAACCACAGCTCGACCTTCGTCTCCTCCTCGCCGTTTGTGATCACGTCATCGAGGGTCCCGTCGAGCGCCTTAGAGCCGTACAGCGCGAAGAAGCAGGCCTCCAACAGCGACGACTTCCCGCTGCCGTTGAGCCCGTGGATGACGGTGACCCCCTCGGTCAGCCGCAGGTCGGCGTCGCCGTACGGCTTGAAGTTCGCGAGGCGGACGCGGTCGAACTTCACAGGTAGTCCTCCATGGAGACCTGGCCGTCCGGCGACGCCGAGTCGGCGTCCGTCGCCTCGGCGGGGTCGGCGTCGGACTCGTCCGGCTCGGGTTCGCCGTCGTCCAGTTCGTCGTCCGGTGCGTCGCCGTCCAATTCGTCGCCGCCCTCGGCGTCATCCGATTCGGCACCCGGTTTGCCGTCGTCATCCTCGTCGGTCTCGGCGTCGGGCTCCACGGCCTCGAACGCGCCGAGGTCCCCGTCGAGCCGCTCCTCGACCCGTCGCTTCACCGTCTCGCGCACGTTCGCGTCGGGGACGGTGTCCTCGCGGACCGCGCTTTCCACGTCGCGCGCGGCGGTCGACAGCGACATCTCGCCGAGGCGGTCGCGGACGGCGTCCTCCGGGTCGGCGAAGCTCACGTCCACCTCGCCGTCGGCGTCGACCTCGCGCCTGTCAGTGACGCGCGCGATGAGCGCGCCCTCGTCGGTCGCGAACTCCTCGACGGCCGCGGGCGTCACCGGGTCGCCCTCCCCGGTGACCTCGACGTGGACGACCGCGTCGGCGAGGTCGTGCTCTCGGACGCGCTCGCGGACCCGCGACTCGCCCTCGCCCTCGCGCAGTTCGACGGAGACGAAGACGAACGGGCGCGTGTCGAGCGCGCGGCGTCGGATCTCGACCCGGTCGTCGCCGCCGGCCGCCTCGGTGTCGAAGACGACGACGTTGTAGCCGCGCCCCACGCGCTCGCTGGCGCTCGCGCGCTCGGTCGAGCCCGGGTACGTGACCCACGTCCCGGCGACCCGCGCGGTGTCGGGCGTGTGGTTGTCGCCGAGAAGCATCGCGTCGAAGTCGACGTCGCTCTCGGTCAGCACGGTCTCCGTGTCCCAGTCGGCGTAGCCGAACGGCTCGAAGAGGCCGTGCGCGACCAGGGCGGCGTACTCGGCGTCGTGGTCGGCGAACGCGTAGTCGAGGTCGTCGCGCCGCGAGACGGGGACGTGGTCGAGGCCGTAAAAGGCGGTGTCGCCCACGACGACCGGCTCGTCGCCGAGCCGGGTCGCGAGGCCGAGGCGCTCGAAGAGGTCGAGCCACTGCCCGCCCCGCGTCGACTCGTGGTTGCCGACGACCGCGAGGAACGGGATCCCAGCGTCGTCGAGCCGGCGGAGGACGGAGATGGTCCCCATCAGGTCGCCGAGTTCGGGCCGGCGGTCGTGGAAGAGGTCGCCCGCGTGGACGACGGCGTCGACGCCGTCGTCGACCGCGTCGTCGACCACGGCCTCGAACGCGTCGAGGAAGTCCTGGCGTCGGACCGGCGAGTGGTACTGCGAGTACCCGACGTGGGTGTCGCCGGTGTGGATCACCCGTGTCATCTGTCCGCGTCTTGGCCGGTGTCCGGCTTAGGGATTCCGGGGCCGGAGCGGAAGTGGTCGCGCCCGTCGCCGCGCCGCTCGGGGCCGCCGGCGTCGGCGTCGCCGTCCCGGCCGGGGCCGTCCGCCGCGCGTCGGAACGCCCGGTACGCGGCCAGCGCCTCGCGCCCGCGCTCGGCGGCGGCCTCGTCGTCCGCGCGCTCCGCGGCGTCGACCGCCTCCGCCAGCCGGTCGAGACCGACGGCGTCGACGAAGCCGGCCGCCCGGCGGAGGTCGGCGCGCGCGGCGTCCGCCTCGTCGATCACGGCGACGTACGGGCGCCTCGCGGTGTCGGTGCGCGTCGCGAGCGCGGCCAAGGCGCGCTTGACGGCGGTAGTCGAGACCACGGGTCGACTGGCGCGGCATCGGTGATAAACGGTCGCGGACGCCCTCCCTTGACCCGACGGACCGCGGCGCGGTCCGAACCCCGCCTCAGATCCCCAGCGAGTACAGCCGCTTGCGCGCGTCGGTGAAGGAGAACCGGGAGTCGACGACGCCCTCCTCTTCGAGCCGCGACAGGGCGTAGCGGACGGTCCGGGGCGGGAGCAGCGTCTCCTCGGCAAGCTCGCTCTGGGTCAGCGTGTCGTTGTAGTCTAACACCTTCGCGACGAGCTTCGCGCTCGGCGGCAGGTCGCGAACGGCCGCCCAGCGGTCCGCGGTCCCGTCCTCGGCGGTGACGGCATCGGTCGTGCTCATGCGTACCTCGATCGATCGCATGCTGGATAATAATATTTACTATCACATCTCATTACTATTGGGCATTCATGTGCCTCGGTCCGACCAGTCCGTCCGGCGAACCCCCCGCGCGTCGTCGTTTCGCAGACGATACTGGCGGCATCGTGCCCCCACCCGAAGCCTCTTATCCGCGAGACGCTTTAATAAGCACAATGAGCGACACCGTCGACGACGTCGATATGCCCTACGACGAGGGAGCGGCGTCGAAACAGGAGAAGATCGACTCCTTGCAGGAGCGGCTCGACGTCTTAGAGTCCCAGAACGAGGAGATGCGCGACAAGCTCCTCGACGCCAACGCGGAGAACAACAAGTACCAGCAGAAGCTCGAACGGCTCACCCACGAGAACAAGAAGCTGAAGCAGTCCCCGCTGTTCGTGGCGACGGTCCAGGAGATCACGCCCGACGGCGCCGTGATCAAACAGCACGGCAACAACCAGGAGGCGCTCACCGAGGTCACCGACGAGATGCGCGAGAAGCTCGACCCCGACGACCGCGTCGCGGTCAACAACTCGCTGTCGGTGGTCAAGAAGCTGGAGAAGGAGACCGACGTCCGCGCCCGCGTCATGCAGGTCGAGCACTCGCCGGACGTCACCTACGCCGACATCGGCGGACTCGAAGACCAGATGCAGGAGGTCCGCGAGACCGTCGAGATGCCGCTCGAACACCCCGACATGTTCGAGGACGTGGGCATCACGCCCCCGAGCGGCGTCCTGCTGTACGGGCCGCCGGGGACGGGCAAGACGATGCTCGCGAAGGCCGTCGCCAACGAGACGGACGCGACGTTCATCAAGATGGCCGGCTCCGAGCTGGTGCACAAGTTCATCGGCGAGGGCGCGAAGCTGGTCCGGGACCTGTTCGAGGTCGCCCGCGAGAACCAGCCCGCCGTCCTGTTCATCGACGAGATCGACGCCATCGCCTCGAAGCGGACGGACTCGAAGACCTCGGGCGACGCCGAGGTCCAGCGGACGATGATGCAGCTGCTCTCCGAGATGGACGGCTTCGACGAGCGCGGCGAGGTCCGGATCATCGCCGCGACCAACCGCTTCGACATGCTCGACCCCGCGATCCTGCGCCCCGGCCGCTTCGACCGCCTCATCGAGGTGCCCAAGCCGGAGACCGAGGGCCGCGAGATCATCTTCCAGATCCACACCCGCAACATGAACCTCGCCGACGGCGTCGACTTCGGTGAGCTCGCCGAGCTGACTCCCGACGCGTCCGGCGCCGACATCAAGGCGATCTGTACGGAGGCCGGGATGTTCGCCATCCGCGACGACCGCACGGAGGTCACCGTCGACGACTTCCTCGAGGCCCACGAGAAGCTCCGCCAGGACGAGGAGACGAACGCCGACGACTCGCTGGCGTTCGCCTGATCGCGTCGCGGCCGCTCAGTCCTTTTCCGACCGTCCGCTCCCGTCGAAGCGCCCGTTACAGCGCAGCGACGACGAGGTACGGCGCGACGAAGACCAGCAGGAACACCAGTCCGACCGCGATCCCGTAGCCGGCGCCGACGCCGGCGAGCGCGAGCCAGCCGTCGTCGACCGACGCATCGATGTCCATGTCGGACCCACCGCGGGCCGAGACTTAAATCCGCGCGTCGCGCCGCCGAGGGCGTCGCGGCGACCGTCGGCTCGCCGGCTCGGTCACACGTCGCCCGCCATCGCGCGGAACAGCCCGTCGGCGAGCGCGTCGCGGTCGACGACCTCTCGCTCCCCCTCTCCGGTGGGGTCGACCTCCGGTTCGATCGTCCCGCCGCCCATCCGGGAGTGCCCGCCGCCGTTCCCGTTGTCAACGTCGTCTAACACCGACGCTATCGCGTTGCCCATGTGGACCCGGTCGTCGCGCGACCGGCCCGAGAGGTGGACGGTCTCGTCGCGCTCGCCGATCACCACGACGGCGCTGACTCCTTCCAGCTGGATCAGCTCGTCCGCAGCCTGCGGTATCGCGTCGACGTTGTTCACGCCGCCGACGTCGGCGACCGCGAACGACCCCTCGATCCGCCGCCCCGCGATCGCCCGGGCCTTCACCTCCAGCACCTCCGCGTCGACCGCGGGGTTCGCGATGCGGTCGAGCCGGTCCTGGTCGACCCCGGGGTAGAGGTAGGCGGCCGCCGCGAAGTCGGGCTCGCTGGCGCCGACGGTGAGGTGTTTCGTGTCGGCCAGGATCCCGTACAGGAGGCCGGTCGCCGTGTCCGTCGACAGCGTCAGGTCGCTCGACGTCTCGCTGGCGTGTTTGTCCGGCGGGACGGGCACCGCGTCGTTGTCCCGGAAGTACTCGGCGACAACCGACGCGGTCGCGCCGTAGTCCGTCCGCACGTCCGTGAACAGCTCGCCGGCGCCGTCTCCCGGATGGTGGTCGACGACCGCCGTCGGCAACACGCCGTCGGCCCCGGCGAACCCCCGCGGTTCGTTGTGGTCGACCAGGACGACCGACTCCGCCGCGAGGTCGCTCACGTGCTCGATCGGTTCCAGCTCGAGGTCGAGGACGGTCCGGAACGCCCGGTTCTCTTGGTGGCGGATCTGTCCGGGGTACTGGACGGTGGCGTCGACGTCCACCTGGTCGGCGAGCGAGGCGACCCCGACCGCGGCCGACATCGCGTCGGGGTCCGGATTCGGGTGCATCAACACCGTGATCTCGTCTTCGGCGGCCAGCAGTCGGCGGAACTTCACTCCGGCCGTCCGCCGGGACCGAAGCACGATCAGGCCGACGCCGACCGCGATCAGGACGACGAGCGCCGCGGCGACGGCGAGCTCGGGATGCTCCCGGGCAATGGTCGCCGCCTGCGAAAACCGGTCGCCGACCGCGCTCATCGCTCGCATGCGTTGTGGCGAGTCGCTCCCGACACATGAAGCTTCGTCACCGTTCCGACCGACCGGAACCGACGGAACCCCCCGTCATTCCGGAGCTGTGTGACGGCGCGCCGCGATTCGACGGGGCGGTCTACTCGCACCGCGCCCGGAACGCGCGAACGGCGTCGCGGTACCCCGACCGGAACGTCGGGTGGGCGAACTCGTAGCCGAGCTCGCGGAGCAGCGCGTTCGAACACCGCTTGCTCGTCCGGATCCGGCGCTCCGCCGCCGCGGAGAGGTCGCCGGCCGCGATCCGCTCGTCCTTCGACAGCTTCTCCGGGCGCGGGACGCCGCAGGCGTCGGCGAGCCAGTCGGCGAACGCGTGCTTGTCGACCGGCTCGTCGTCGACGACGAGAACGGCGCGGTCGCGCGCCCGGTCCGTCTCCAGCAGGTGCCGGATCGACCCCGCGGCGTCGTCGCGGTGGACCATGTTCAGGTACCCGGCCGTCACCGGTCCCTCCACGTACCGCTCCAGGCGGTACCGGTCGGGGCCGTACAGCCCCGCGAACCGGACGACCGTTCCGTCGACCCCGGCGTCCGCCGTCCGCTCGGTCGCGATCCGCTCCGCCTCGGCGAGGACGCGAGTCTTCTCGGTGGTCGGCTCGACCGGCGTCTCCTCGTCGACCCACCCGCCGTCGTGGTCGCCGTACACGCCCGTCGAGGAGGTGTACACCAGCCGGTCCGGCGGCGACGCTCGCGAGCCGTACTCGTCGACGACGTTCGCCAGGCCGTCGACGTACACCGCCCGCGCCGCGTCGGCGCCGCGCCCGCCGGAACTGGCCGCGAAGACGACCGCGTCCGCGTCCGGGAGCGCCGAGAGCGACGCCGGATCGGTCGCGTCCGCGCGGACGGCCTCGACGTCGGGGCCGACGGCGTCGACCGCGTCGAGCCCCGCGTCCGACCGCCGGACGCCGGTCACCGCGTGACCGCGGGCGTCGAGCTGGTCCGCCAGCGCCAGCCCGACGTACCCGCAGCCGACGACGACGACCCTCATGGCTTGCGTCGCTCGATCACCGCGAGGATCTCGGCGAGCTGGCCGAGCGTCATCCTCGTCCGCCCCTCCAACGCCTGCTGGACCTCCTGGCCGGTGAGGTCGGCGTCGATCTTCGCGGCGATCGCGTCGACGTCGAGGACGGCGGTCGCCATCCCCATCAGCAGGTGATCGCGCACCTCGGCCACCGTCGCGTCGGCGTCTCGGTCCGGGTTCGCCGCCGCGAGGACGGCCGCCCCGTCCGCGAGCGAGAGCGACGCGACCTCCCCGTCGCGGAGGGCGCCCGCGTCCGCCTCGCTCAGCCCGACCTCTCCGACCAGCCGGTCGGGGTCGACCGCCGCGGCCGCCTCCGTCACCATCGCCTCGAAGGCGGCGAGCAACTCTTCCGCCGCCGGCTCGTCGGCGTCGACCTCGGGTCCGCCGCCGCGACCGTCGACGACCTCGTGGAACATACCCTCACTCGGTCGCGCCGTCTCAAAACGCCTGCGGTCGGGCGCGTGCCGGTCGGTTTCCGCGGCCGTTCACCCTGCCGTACACTCGTCTCCGTCCCCCGGCGTCGCTGTCAGTGCCCCCGGGCACGGCCAGCCGGCGGACGTCTCCTCGCGCGTCCCGCCGACGTCGCCGACGCCGGGCGGTCCGGCGGGGACGGCGACGACGACGACCGTCCGCGTCTCGAACGCGACCGGCTCCGTGGCGCCGAGCGCGACCGACTCGCCGTTCACATCGACGCTGACCGCGCCGGGCTCTCGGACGTACTCGAACGGGCGCCCGGGCGTTCCCACGTTCGCGCGGAGGGCGAACCGCGGGTACTCCCCGCGCACCTCGACGTGCCACGCGTTGACCGTCGCCACCCAGTACCCGGGCACGGGCGCGACCGGCAGCCCCGCGCCGACGGTCCGAACGGGCTTCGGGACCCGCTCGTCCGGGACCGACGCGACCGCCTTCCTCGCGCGCCCCTCGATCGCCGACTCGACCCGCTTCCGGCGGATCGCGCGGGACGCGGCGGTCGTCTCGTCGACGAACCGGGCCGGAACGCGGACCGCGTCCCGCCCCGCCTCCGTGCGCGCCTCGACGCGGAGGTGCGCCGCGAGCCCGATCCGCCCGGCCGACGACAGGGACCCGACCCGGGCCGCCTCCGCCGCGACGCGGTTCGGGTACTCGCCGTCGCCGACCGCGACGGCCCGCTCGCCGAGCGAGTCGTACTCGGCCGCGACGGCGTCCAAGACCGCCTTCCGCCGTGCGCGAGAGAGGTCCGTCCGCTCCGCGAGCCGCGCAGCCAGCGCCCCGTCGACGCGTCGCAGCGAGGCGTCGACCCGTCCGGCGAGCGCGCGGCGGTCGGCGCGCAGGTCGTCGCCGCCGTCGGCCGCCGCGAGCGCCTCGTCGGCCGCGAGGAGCGCCCGTCCGGCGACGCCGATCCGGACCGTGTCGTCGGTGCCGAGGATCCGGTTCGCGATCCCGCCGGAGACGTCCCCGTACGGGAGCGTGACGTAGTTCACGTTCCGTGCCGCGAGCGGTCGCGTCGTCGTGCCGTCGACGCCCGCGACGCGCTCGCCGTCGACCGCCGTCCGCGGGAGGTACCCCGGCGACCCCTCCGGCGCGAACGTGACGGCGCCGCCTGGCCCCCCGCCGCCGACGGCGTAGGTGCCCGGGTCGCGGGCGGCCTCGCGGCTGGCGATCACCTCGCCAACGGGCGGCCCGCCGAACGCGTCGTTCACGCGGTCGAGGACGCCCTCGGTCGCCGCCTCCCGGTCTTCGGCCGCCGACTCCAACTCCGCGACCACGGCGTCGAGGTACGCGACGCGGGCGGCGACGCGCGCCCGGTCGACGGCGCCGTCGTACCTCGCCGGGGCGTCCCGGAGGCGCTCCCGGCGGTCGCGCACGGCCGCGGCGAGGTCACGGTACGGCGTCGACTCGCCGACCGCCGCGTCGGTCATCGACGCCTCGGTCTCCACCCCGCGGACGCGCCCGGACAGCTCCGAGACGTCCCTCGCGACCCGGTCTACGTCCGCGTCGGAACGGTCGCCGTACACGACCGTCGACCGCGTCTCGTCGCCGCCCTCGACGGCCTCGCGCGCCAGCCGGTCGACGTCGCGATCGGTCTCGACGCCGAGTTCCGCCCGCGCTGCCGCCGGGGTGTCCGCGAGGTCCGGACCGCCGACGCCGCGGCCCTCGGCGGCCCCGAACGTCGCGGTCGGCCGGTCGGGCGCGTCGCCGCGCGGCGCGTACGTTCCGGTCACCGACACGCGGACGCGGTAGCGGTCCGTCGCCTCGTCCCGCGTCACGGCGCGGTCGACGCTCACGTTCTCAACCGTCCCGTTCGGCCCCCGCTCGACGACCCGGCGCTCCCACGTCGCGGTCGCGGTGCGCTCGACGACGACCGTCCGGGTCGCGCGGCCGAACGACACCGACTCGCCCGCAGACACGGTCGCGCCGTCGGTCCCCGTCCGGCGATCGCTCCCGTCGGTCACGCGGACTCGCTCCGTCCGCGACGCGTCGACCCGGCGCCACGGTTCGCCGAACCGCGAGCGGGGACGGTCCGGCGACACCGGGCCGCCGTCGACGACCCGCGTCGCCTCCGCCTCCAGTGTCGCCTCGACCCGGTGGCTCGCCCGCAGGATCGATTCGAGGTCGTCGTGGACGCGGGTCGCGGCGCGGTCGGCCGCGTGACCGACCTCGACCGTGGCGGTCTCGCCCGTCGCCTCCTCGCCCGGGTCGAAGGCGCCGTCCTCGCTCGCCGTCGCGTCCCCGGTCGAGGCCGCGGACTCTCCCTCCACGCTCCCCGTCGGCGTCGGCGCCCCGAGGACGGCGTCGGTCCAGGCGGCCTCGCGGACGCCCGTCGGCGACAGCAGGTCGGTCACGCCGGTGCGGGCGGTCGCCCGGGCGACGCCGCCGCGCGCGTCGGGGTCGCTGGTCCCGAACACGTCCCGCTGGACGCGGACGATGCCGGCGTTCGTCGACAGCTCGACGTGGCGGTTCGCGACGACGTTCTCGACCGGTGCGCCGGCGTACTGGCCGTACCCGCGGGCCCACGCGATCGCGTAGAGGCTGGCGGTGACCTGTCGCCCGAGCCCCGGCCCTTCGACGGGCCCGCGGTTGAGCCGGCGCTCGAACCGCTCGGTCCGCTCGTGAGCGGCCAGCGTCGGGACGGCGACCGTGACCGTCCGCGGTCGCGTCCGGTTGACGACCGTCCGACCGTCCCGGGTCGCGGTCGTCGCGACGCCCTCGAAGGTGACCCGGGTCGCGGTGCCGTTGGCGGCCGGTTCGACGCGGACCCGGTCGCGCGCGGCGACGAGGTCGTCCGCCGAGTCGACGGGCGGGAGCGAGACGTTCGCCGTCACGGCGCCGTGGTCGCTCTCGACCGCGCGCAGCGCCTCCGCGCCGGCGATCGCGAGCCGAACCCGGAACGCGTCCTCGAACGCGGACCCCTCGCGGACCGCTTCGGCCCCCGGCCCGGTCCCCTCCGGCGCGCGCGTCACCGGGGCCGCCGCCGCGTCGTGGGCGGCCTCGCGGGCGGCGCTCCTGAGCGCGGCGGTGGCGTCGGCGTCGACGCGCTCCACGGCGCGTTCGACGCGGCGGTCCTCACCGACCAGCCCCTGCTCGGCGAGGCCCGCGGCGTACGCCGAACTCGTCACGAGCAGCAGCACGCCGACGAGCGCGAACGGGACCCGAGCCCGCTCGTCGACGGCGAATGCCCGCGCGCGACCGGCGTCCGGGGACCGACCGCGCCCTCGATCCCCCACGATCACCACCTCCTGACGACGATCCGAACGACGCCCTCCGACGGGCGGCGCTCGCCGCTCGCATCTCCCGGCCCGTCCGGGACCGGCTGTCGGATCACGGCGGCGGAGACGTCGGCGGTTCGCGGCGGCTCGGGGCCCACGGCGACCGACCCCTCCGCGTCGCTGCCTCGTGACTCCCCGGCGGCGTCGCCCCGGCTCGCTGCGTCCTCGCGCCGGACCGTCGCGTCGACGCGCGTCCGCGGGCCGATCCCCGCCCGGACGGACGCGACGGCCTCGCGGTCGAACGCCCCTTCGCCGTCGCGGACGGCGAGCAGCGCGAGCAGCTCCGCCCGCGTCGCGGCGACGCGTCGCGTGCCGTTCGGCGCGTCCCCGTCCGGGTACGCCACGGTCGCGGTCTCGGTGACGAGTCGGTCGGCGGCGTCGGTCGCGGTCGGGCCGTCGGGACCGCCGGCGTCGGTCGCGCCGAGCGCGACGACGCTGGCGGAGACGCACAGCAGCAGCACGGTCACGTCGAGAACGGTGCTGGTCACCGCCACACCACCGCCCGGAGCGTCCCCCGGACGTTCCGTCCCGGCGCCACGCGCACCGTCACCCGCCGCTCGGCGACCGCGACCGCCTCCGGCGACCGGACCCCCGGCGGTCCCGGCGCCTCCGGACCGGACGCGGCCGACCACCGCTCGCCG
Source organism: Halorubrum sp. Atlit-28R (assembly GCF_003665955.1). NCBI lineage: Archaea > Methanobacteriati > Methanobacteriota > Halobacteria > Halobacteriales > Haloferacaceae > Halorubrum > Halorubrum sp. Atlit-28R. Next base: position 114,657 of record NZ_QPLS01000006.1, on the reverse strand, counting down.
TCCGCCTCCAGTTCGATCGCCGTCGCCGTCCCCGGCGCCTCCGCCCGCCGCAGCCGCTCCGGGTCGACCACGCCCCCGACGGTGACCGCGTCCTCGACGCGGTCGAGCGCCGCCGCCGCGCTCGCTCGGTCCCCGTCGGGCGCCGCGTCCGCGAACGCGCCGGCGTACAGTCCCAGCGCGAGTCCGACGACGATCACCGCGACGAGCGCGGCAACCGGTTCGACAGCGGCGCGGTCGGCGGCCGAGAGCGTCGGAGTCGGGTCTTCCGTCGCCCCCGGCGCCGTCGAATCGCCCGGCATCGCGGAGTCTGGTAACACGCGCGATCACCCCACGAGCGTGACGCGAACGTCGCCGTAGTGTACCCGTCGAACCGTGATCCGCTCCGGCGCCGGCGTCCACGTCGCGTCCGCCGCCCGCGCCCGCTCGGCCGCAGCCGCGAACGCCGCCGGGTCGTCGAACGCCGCGTCCGGCGGAGCGCCGTCGAGCACGCGCCGAAGCCGTGCGTCCGTCACCGCGGCCGGCGCCACGCCCGCCGTCGGCCGGACCACCGGCGTGATCCGCGGCGCGTCGAGCGTCGCCCGCGCCGTCCCCCGGTCGTCGCCGAGCGAGACGGCGCCCGCCGTGAGCCGGATCCGGTCCGCCGCGACCCCGTGCTCGGCGGTCGCCGGATACTCCCCGTCCGCGACCGAGTCGACCGTGCGCGCGACGCCTTCGGCGTCCGGCGGCGGCGAGGCGGGAAACGCGGCCGCAACGCCGACGGCCGCGACGCTCACGACGGCCAGTCCGAGCCACGCGTACGTGGCGTCGAGGTGCGTCTCGAACATGGCGCGGCTGGCCGCGGTTTGATATATAAACGGTCGGGTCGCGGGCCGGCACCCCTGGCCGGCGCCGGCCGGCTCGTCGCCCCCCGCCGGGTCTCAGAACAGCAGGCCGGCGCCGGCAAACGCGACGAGGAACGTCGCGGTGGCCGTCGGCAGCGCGATCCCGACCCGATACGCGACCAGCGTCCGGTCGAACCCGCGCTCCAGCCCCGTCGCCAGCCCGGTGAGGAGCGCGGCGAGCAACAGCACGTACGTCCCCACGATCCGGCCGAGCACGGGCACCGACAGGCCCCCCGCGCCGCGGCTCGTCCCGACCGGACCGCTCCCGCCGGCGGAACCCCCCGCTTCGACGCTCGCACTGCCGCCGGCGCTCAGCCCCCCGGCGAGCGCGTCGGCGCCCGCGGCCGCCCCAGCGCCGAGGCCGCCGACGTCGACCGCGTCGATCCCGGTCGCGAGCGCGACGGTCGCTCCGCCCACGAGCGGTGCGAACACGGCGGCCGTGTTCGAGAGCGTCCCCGTGACGGTCGCCAGCTGGCGGCGCGCGTCGCGCTCGAGTTCGCGCAGGGACTCCAGTTGGTCCGCGAGCTCCAGCAGCACGTCGCCGGCGGGGCGACCCTCCCGCGCGGCGACGGCGAGCAGCGCGATGGCGCCCCGGAGCCTGGGCGACGGGACGGCGACCGCCGGGCCGCCCCGCCCGACGAACGCCTCGCGGACGCCGACCCGCAGCGTGTCGCTGCGTCGCCCGGCGCGCTCGAACACCTCGCCGGTCGCGCCGTCCAGCCGCTCGCCGGCGTTCGCGACCGCGGTCTCGACCGCGATCCCCTCGGCGACATCGCCGCCGATCACGGTCATCGCGTCGGGGAGCCCCCGCTCCACGTCGCGCACGTCCGACAGCACCGCCCGACGGGGCCGCGCGAGGACGAACAGCGCGCCTCCAACGCCGAAGCCGGTCCCCGCGACCGGCCAGGCCCACGGCGCCACCGCCCGCGCGGCGACGACGGCGGCCGCGGCGCCGAGCGCGAGTCCGACGAGGAGCGCCAACCCGCTGTGGTCCGGCACCTCGGGGTGATCGCCGTCGATCCGCGGCGGCGGGAACGCGACCGGGCGCCGGAAGAGCAGCCACGCCGAGGCGGCCACCAGCCCGCTCGGGAGCGCGACGAGGTACAGGCCGGCGACGACCCCGGGACCGATCGCGACGCCGGCGGCGGCGCCCGCGGGAAGCAGCGCGATGAGCGCCAGCGGGAGCAGCACGCCGAAGGCGTACAGCGCGGAGACCGGGCCCCGAACCGCGCCGACGAACGACGCGAGCCGGTCGGTCGTCCCGGAGAGCGTCGCGTCGAGCGCGCGGTCGAGGGGTCGAGGCGCATCCGCAACACGAGCCGTCCGACGAGCCCCGGCGCCGCGCCGAGCGCCCGCGTCCGCCTGAGCGAGGCGAGCCAGACCGGCGCCCGATGGACCGCGTGGACCCCCCCGACGAAGGCGGCCAGCCCCGCCGGTGCGGCGGCGACCGCGCCGGCGACGAGCGCCGCGACGGCCGTGACGACCGCGCCCGCGACGATCCCGACCCGGTACCCGAGGCTGATGATCCGTTCGGGGGAGCGGTCCCACCCGAGGAACGCGACCGCCCGACGTAGCTCCTCCGAGGCACCCTCCCCGTCGTCGCTCGATCTGACCGATCCGTCGGACCCCGGCGAGGGGACTCCCGTCATCGGTCGCCTCCGGCGTACCGCGCCGGGGCGGTCCGACCGGTCCGGACCGCCTCCCGGATCCCCTCGGCCCGCCGATCGACGGCCGCTCGCACCGCCGCGTACGATTCGTTCGCGCCCGCGAGGGCCTCGATCAGTCGGCTCTCGCCGCGGTCGACCCGCCCCGTCGCGACGAGCCCGTCCCGGGTTCGCTCGAAGAGCGGCTCGAAGCTCACGCCGTCGCCGCGGTCGACGACCTCGACGATCGATTCGACGCGATGGGAGTCGAGCACCGCGACCAGGTCGGTCGCGGCGAACGACGAGCGGGGGACGCCGAGGTCGGTGACGACGCGCTCCTCGACGGCCGCCGGGTCCTCGCCGTGAATGGTCCCGAGGACGGTCTCGCCGGCGGCGCCGACGCGCATCGCCTCGTACAGCGCCCGCGCCTCCTCGCCGCGCACCTCGCCCACGCTCAGCGCGCCGCCGCCCATGCGGAGCGCGGTCCGCACGGCGTCCGCCGGCGCGAGTTCGGCGCCGTCCCCGACGCGGAGCCGCTGGGCGTCCCGGCCGACATCCGCGAGCGCGTCGACGGGCAGTTCCGGCGTGTCCTCGACGACGACCGTCCGCGTTTCGGCGGGCAGCTCCCACAGCAGCGCTCCGAGCGCGGTCGTCTTCCCGGCCGCCCGCCCCCCGGCGATCAGTCCGGCCACGCCGCGCTCGACGGCGACCGACAACAGCCCGGCCGCCGCGGGTGTGAGCGTGTCGACGGACGCCAACCGGGCGAGCGTCCACGCTTCCGGGTCGCCGCGCCGGAAAGTGAACGAGAGGCCGTCGCTCGCCGGCGCCGTGGCCGCGGCGACCCTGACGCGCCCGGTCTCGGACTCGATCGTCGCGTCGAGCGTCGGCGTCGCCCGCGAGAACGCCCGCCCGCTCTCGCGTCGGAGCCTGGACGCCAGCGTGGCGGCCCCCTCAGGGGGGAGCCGCACGTTCGTCCGGCACCGCTCGCCGTCGAGGACCACGCGCAGGGGGTTCTCCGCGACCGGCGCCGTCACCGTCGCGTCGCTCACGCGTTCGTCGGCGAAGACGTGCTCGAACGCGCCGTAGCCGTGCGTGTGCCGCCGCAGCACCTCGGTCAGGTCCGCGACCGGATCGCCGTCGTCCGCGGCCGCCCGCACCGCTCTCCCGGGCGCCCTGTCGCCCCCGCGAGGGTCGGCGAGCAGCCGGTCCCGAGCGTCGGCCAGCGTCGCCACGGCCTCGGCGTCCAACTCGGCGCTCGGCGGCGTGAGGTGGTACGTCCTGAGGGAGTCGTCGCCCTCGTAGAGTCGGACGGTCGCGCCGGTCGCGACCGTCCAGCGGTCGACCAGCGTCGCGCCCGGCGGCGGTGCGGCCGCGACGCGCGCCGTCGCGGCCGTCGGGCCGACGTGCGCCCGGAGCCTCTCGCGCAGGTCGCGGTCGCTTCCACTCTCGTCTGCGTCCCCAGCGAGTTCCTCGGCGGCCGACAGCAGTCCCGTCTCGCTCGCGACGCGCTTCGCGGCCCCCGCACGCCCGGCCGCCTCCGCCGCCGCGCCGAGCGGGTCGCGGACGACACGGTCCGCGAGCCGTTCCTCGTGGAACCCGATCCGCTCGCGGAACCGTCCCGCGGCGATGAGGAGCTCGGCGGCGCGGTCCGCGTAGGAGCGCTCTCGCCCGCGGTGTCGCGTCCTGATCACGTCGGCGTCGCGGTCGGCGAGCGCCGAGACGACGGTCGCGAGGCAGTCCGGGCTCGCTGCGAGGTCGCCGCGCCCCGGACAGCCGTCGGCGTCGACGTCGAGCACGACCCGGTCCCCGACGCCCGTCCCCGCGGGCTCGCGGAACGTCGGCTCGCACCGACACGCATTGGGACCGTCGTCGACCCACGGGAGCCGTCCGAGCGGCGTCTCGCCGTCGCCGCCGGCGAGCCGTTCGGTGAGGTCGAGGTTCATGCCGGCCGTGGCCGCGGTTCGGTATATAAACGATCGCCCGCTCACTCGCCTCCCCTCCGCTCCCGACCCGCTTCAGCCGATGCGACCGATCCGGACCGTCGGTCCCCCGTCGTCGACGTACCGGATCCGGACCCGGTTGGGTCCCGGTCGGAGTTCGACCGGGCCGCCGACGAGGTCGACGGCCGTCTCCGCGGGACCAGTTCCGACGCGGAGCGTGCGCCTCGGTCCGCCGTCGATCCGGTACGCGAGCGCGACGCCGCCCGGCCCCTCCGCCGACTCGACGAGCGCGACGCCATCCGTCTCGGCCGCGGCGAAGCCCGTCGGCACGCGGACGAGGACCGTCGTCCCCGCCGCCATCGCCGGATCGCCCACGGGGGCCGACCCGCTGACGACGCCGCCGATCGCTCGCTCCAGCCGGTCCGTCTCGGCGCCGAGCCGCTCCGCCGTCGTCGCGGTCCGCGCCGTCTCGACCGCGGGCATCGACGCCGCCAGCAGCGCGACCGCCACGAGGACGGTGAGGACCACGCGGATCACGGCGCGCTCACAGCGACTCCCGGAGCCGGTCCAGCGCGTCCGTGGCCCACGCGCCGCCGTCGTCGCTCGCGCCCCCGCCGCCCTCGTCGCTCCTGTCGCCCCCGACGCTCCCGCCGCCGCCGGTACGGGGGCCGGACGCCGGCCCGTCGTCCGGCAGGGCGGCGTCGAGGGCGCTCTCCGACGGGACCGCCCCGTCGTCGGGGCCGGCGTCGGTCGCTCGGCCGAGCCCGTCGTCGCGGTCGCCGTCCCGGTCGGCCCCTCGGCTCGCTTCGGTCGCCCGCGCCAGCGCCAGGTCGGCCCGCCGCTCGACCTCGTCGTTGACCGCCCTGACCGCTCCCGCGTAGCCGCGGACGGCCTGCGTCGCGGCCTCCAACTCCGCGACGCGCTCCTCCAGGTCGTCGAGCCGCGATTCGAGGCGCTCGCGCTCGGCCGTCGCCCGCGCCTCCTTGGCGGCGTCCACTGGCCGCGCGTCGCCTCCGGTCACCGCGCGCTCGACGGCGCGGAGCCGGGACTCGATCCGGTCGCTCGGACCGTCCGCGTCCGTCGGCGTCGCCCTCTCCGCCTCCGTCTCCGCTCTCGGCGGCTCGGTCCCGCGTGCGTGATCGGTCATGCGGCCCGTTGCCCGCGGCTCCACTCTTAAACCTCGGGGAAAGGGTATTGTCGCGGGAAGTGGAACGTTCTCGCATGAAAGCAGTCCTCCTCGGTGTCGGACAGGCCGGCGGGAAGCTGGCGACCGCCATCGCCGAGTTCGACGCCGACGCCGGCTACGGCGCGGTCCTCGACGCGCTCGCCGTCAACACCGCCGCGGCCGACCTCGACCCCCTCCCGCTCGAAACGGTCCTCGTCGGGCAGTCGCGCGTCAACGGTCACGGCGTCGGCGGCGACAACGAACTGGGCGCCGAAGTGATGGACGAGGACGCCGTCGAGGTGCTCGACGCGCTCGCCCCGAAGGTCACCGCGGAGGCCGAGGCGGTGTTCGTCGTCGCCGGTCTCGGCGGCGGCACCGGCTCCGGCGGCGCGCCGGTCCTCGTCCGCGAACTGAACCGCGTGTACGACGTGCCCGTCTACGCCATCGGCGTCCTCCCCGGCCGCGACGAGGGGACGATGTACCAGGTGAACGCCGGGCGGTCGCTGAAGACCCTGGTCCGCGAGGCGGACGCGACGATCCTGCTCGACAACGACGCGTGGCGCTCCGCGGGCGAGTCAGTCGAGGCCGGCTACGAGGCGATCAACGCCTCGATGGCGAAGCGGATCGGCCTCATCCTCGCCGCCGGCGAGGCGGTCGAGGGCGTCGGCGAGTCCGTCGTCGACACGAGCGAGGTGATCAACACGCTCCGCGCGGGCGGGATGGCCGCGGTCGGCTTCGCGTCGGCGCCCGCGGCCGAGGACCCGCAGGAGAACGTCACCACGGTGACCAGCGCGGTCCGCAGCGCGGTGATGACGGGGCTCTCGCTGCCGAACGCGACCGACGCCGACGCCGCCCTCGTCGCGGTCGCCGGCGACCCGGACCGGATCTCGCGGAAGGGCGCGGAGAAGGCCCGGAAGTGGCTTCAGGAGGAGACGGGGTCGATGCAGGTCCGCGGCGGCGACTTTCCGCTCGACTCCGACCGGATCGCCGCCTTGGTCCTCCTCGCGGGCGTCGAGCGCTCCCAGCGCGTCGAGGCGTTCTTGGAGCGCGCCAGGCAGGCAGTCCGCGACGAGCGCGAGGAGCGCCCCGACCCGGCGGCCGCGTTCGAGAACGACGAGATCGACGATCTGCTGTAGGCTCGGCGCTCTCTCCCCCGCGAGACAGGTTCCGCACCTTTTTGGTCACGCCCGGTGGAGTTTCGCCCGATGACTAACCCGTGGGACGACTGGGACCACGTGCTGAAGGTCGACCCCGACAAGGACCTCCGCCCGGGCGAGACCTTCGAGGACGTGTGCCGGACCGGGACGGACGCGATCGAGATCGGCGGGACCCTCGACGTCACCGCGGAGAAGATGACGCGCGTCGTCGACGCCGCCGCCGAGTACGACGTGCCGCTGTACCAGGAGCCGTCGAACCCGGGCGTGGTGATCGACTCCCCGTCGCTCGACGGCTACCTGATCCCCACCGTGTTCAACGCGGGCGGTCCCTTCTGGATCACGGGCGCCCACAAGGAGTGGGTGCGCATCGACGACCTCGACTGGAGCCGGACCCACACCGAGGCGTACATCGTGCTGAACCCCGAGGCGTCGGTCGCCCAGCTGACGGAGGCCGACTGCGACCTCGCCGCGGACGACGTGGAGGCGTACGCGAAGATCGCGGAGCGCATGTTCGGCCAGGAGATCGTCTACGTCGAGTACTCGGGCACCTTCGGCGACACGGAGAAGGTCGCGGCCGCCCACGACGCCTTGGACGACGCCACCCTCTTCTACGGCGGCGGCATCCACGACTACGAGTCGGCCAACGAGATGGCCGCCCACAGCGACGTGATCGTCGTCGGCGACCTGCTCCACGACGAGGGCGTCGACGCCGTCCGCGAGACGGTGAAGGGCGCGAAGGACGCCTGAAACGGTCGACAGCGCAGTCAGTTCCCGCTCAGTCCGCTCCCGCGTACCCGTCCAGCATGTTCTCGACGTACTTCGCGATCACGTCCACCTCCAAGTGGACCGGGTCGCCGACCGACTTCTCAGAGAGCGTGGTGAGGTCGTACGTCGTCGGGATGATCGCGACGTCGAACTCGTCGCCGCGCTTCTCGGCGACCGTCAGCGAGATGCCGTCGAGCGTCACGGAGCCCTTGTCGACGAGGTAGTCGCCGTGCCCCTCGGGGATCGAGAAGGTGAACCGCCAGTCCTCGCCGACGCGCTCGATCCCCCGGACCTCGGCGACCGTGTCCACGTGGCCCTGGACGACGTGCCCGTCGAACCGCCCGTCCGCGGACATCGCGCGCTCGACGTTGACCGCGTCGCCCTCGCGCACGTCGCCGAGGTACGTCTTCGCGACCGTCTCGCTCGCGAGGAACACCTCGAACCAGTCGGGCTCGTCGCCCCCTGCCTCGCCGCCGTCGCCCGCCTCGGCCGCGCCGCCGGTCGCGTACTCCTCGACGGTCAGGCAGACGCCGCTCACGCTGATCGACTGGCCGTGGTGAAGGTCGTCGAACCCGTCGACGCCGATCCGCAGCCGCAGTCCGTCGTCGGTCTCGGTCCGCGACCGGACCGCGCCGGTGCCCTCGACGATGCCGGTGAACATACCGGAACTGGGGACGGCCGACGGATATCGGTTCTGGGTCAGCGCGGTCGAGCGGGCGGGCCGGTCGCGCGCCGCGGCCGCGGCGCCGGGCGGCCGCGCCCCTTTTCTCCCCCGGGGATCAACTTCGGGTCGATGCGACTGGGACTGCTGGACATGATCGGGCTGGCGGCCTCGCTCGTCTTCGCGCTGCCGCTCGCCAACTACGCCGTCATCCGGCTGGCCGCCGGCGAGACCGCGCTCGGTGCCGGGCTGCTCGTCGTCGCCGCCGCGATGGTCGTCCTCCCGCAGTACTTCCTCGACCCCGCGCGGATCGCCCGCAGGCTCTTGTCCGGGCTGCTGCCGCGCCAACTTCGCGGCGATCCCGACGGGATGGCTTCGGGTCGAGCGGGCGACGACGAGTCCGGGTCGACGGACGCCGGCGCGGTCGACGGCGACGACGCGACGGGGCGGTAACTCGCTGGTTTTCAGACGTCGTCCGCGTCCGACCGCTCCTCCGGCACGATACCGAACGGGTACTCGGCCAGTATCTCGTACCCGTCGTCGGTGACGACGATCAGGTCCTCCAGCCTGACCCCGCCGATGTCGGGGTCGTAGACGCCCGGCTCGACGGTCACCGCGTGTCCCGGTCGGAGCTCGCCCGCGCCGGACAGCGACGGCCCCTCGTGGAGGCTCACGCCGACGCCGTGACCGGTGCCGTGGGTGAAGCCCGCCTCGCCCTCGCCCGCGTTCGGGTCGAAGCCGTACGCGGCCAGCTCCGCGGCCGCCTCGCCGTGGACGGTCTTCGCCGGAACTCCGGGCTCGATCTCGTCGAGTGCGGCCGCGCGGGCGGCCTCGACCGCGACGTACGCGCGGCGCTCCCAGCCGCCGTCGCCGTCGACGACGAACGTCCGGGTCACGTCGCCGTAGTACCCGTCCGGGCCCCGCGGCGAGACGTCGAGCAGCACCGTCTCGCCGGGCCGGATCGGGTCGTCGCCGACGCAGTGGAGGTCGGCCGCGGAGGGGCCGGCGCCGATCACCGTGTTGCCGGCGTCGCGGACGCCGCGCGCGGCGAGGACCGCGTTCACCTCCCGACGGAGCCGCTCCGTCGTGAGGGGCTCGCCCTTCCAGCGGAGCGGGGGACGGCGGTCCGTCTCCGCCTCCTCGCCGCCGCCCCTGTCGCTGTCGCTCCCACCGCCGTCGACTTCGCTCTCGGCGAGGACCGCCTCGGCGCGGGCCATCCCGGCGACCGCCGCGCGCTGGACGCGCCGTAGTCGGTCGACTTCGGCCGGCGTCTTTCGCGCCCGCGCGTCCGCGACCGCGTCCGTCGAGGCCAGGTCGACCCCCGCGCGTTCCAGGTACACCGCCGCGTCGTGCGGGATCGAGGCGGGCGCGAGGACGGTCGGGTCGGCGCCCTCGGCCGCCGCGCCCGCGCCGTCGACGAGGTCCTCCACGACCGCGGCCGCGCGCTCGCCGGCGTGGCCGCCGACGGCCTCGGTCCGAACCTCGCGAGCGACCCCGTCGTGGAACCGCTCCTCGGCGTCGGCAGCGGCCACCCCGCCCGGCGCGCGAGCGCCCGCGACGAACTCCCGCTCCGCCTGCTCGCAGAACAGCGCGGGGGCACAGAGGACCGCGCGGTCGCGGGCGTCGCCGTCGCTCGTCGTCCCGCCGCTCGGCGCGACGACCAGCGCGTACGGACGGTCCGGCCCCGAGAAGCGCGTCAGGTAGCGGAGGTCGTCGTCGGAGCGGTCGCCGACGGCGACGAACGCCGCCGCGTCCGCCTCGCGGACCGCCTCGACGACGGGCCGGAGGTCGGTCCGCAGCGGGCGGGGCCCCCCCTCGCCGTCTCCCGGCGCCGCGTCGCCTCCGCTCACGGCTCGGGTTCGGGAACCGCCAGCTCCGCCTGGACCTCGTCGACGAGCTCCTGTGCCGGCTCGTCGCGGAGCTCGTTGAACAGGAGGACGCTGATCGGGAGCGTCGGCGCGCCGCTGATGAGGCTCTCCATGATCACGAGCCGCTCGCGGGCGCGGGACATCCCGACGTAGAAGACGCGGCGCTCGTTGTCGGTGAGGACCGGCACGGGGCTCGTCGACTTCGTGAACTCCTCGACGCCGTCGACGTCGGTCGGGTCGTCGATGGAGGCCGCCATCTGCTCGACCACCTTCTCCGTGAGGTCGGTGGCGACGAACACGTGGTCGGCCTCGCGGCCCTTCGCCGAGTGGATGGTGCCGACGCGGACGCGGGTCGGGTCGGTGCCTCGGTAGTCGCCGTCGAAGTACGCGCCCATCGACTTGCGCTGGAAGCTCGTCACCTTCCGGACCATGTCGTCCGCGCTCGCGGTGTCCGGCATGAAGGGGATGTACTCGTTCAGCGTGTCGGCGGCGACCTCGATCTCGGCGACGTCGTCGGCGTCGGCCGCCTCCTCGCGGTCGTCGAGGAAGTCGTAGAACTCCTCGCGGTCGTGGGTACCGAACGCCGACTCCTGAAGCATGTCCGCGAGCCGCCGCGCCTCCAGACCGGTGACGGGCTCGTCCGCCTCGGCCTTCTCGATGGCGCTCACGTAGTCCCGGACCCGATCGGTCCACATGCGCCCGTCGGTGAGCATCGTGAACGGGATGCCGTGGTCGATGAACTCGTCGATGAAGTCGAACATCTGGTAGCGCGCCCGGAACAGGCACATGATGTCGCCCTCGTCGTCTTCGACGGTGTACCGGACGTTCCGGACGAGCTCGATCATCGAGGGCGACTCGATCGCCTCGACGGTGCCGCCCTCCGTGCGCGGGTGGAGGTCCTTCTCCTGCCGCTTGTCGATGTGGCGGATCTCGGCGTTGACGACGTTGAGTATCTCCGAGGGGAGCCGGTAGGAGTTCGGCAGGACCACGTCCTCGTCGACCTCGGTGTCGAGGAGGAGGTCGGGGTCGGCTCCCTGCCACGCGTAGACGACCTGGTCGTCGTCGCCGGCGATGAGCACCGTCTCCATGTGCGGGCGCCACTCCTCGAAGACGTTGTACTGGAGCGTCGTGATGTCCTGGAACTCGTCGATGATCAGGTAGTCGACGCTGGGGACCAGCGAGCGCTGCGCGACCCGTTCGAGCATGTCGGCGAAGCCGACGAGGTCGTTGTCGCCCTTGTACGCGCGCCACGCCCGGATCGTCTCGGGGATGTCGATCCGGTCGTCGTCGGAGGGCCACGTCGGCGTGTACTTGTTCCCCTGCTGGGCGTTCGGGTCCTCCTCGGGCGGGAGCCGGACCTCCTCGACGTTCCACTGGAAGGGCACGTCGTACCAGTCGGCCACGTCGCGCTCGGTGCGCTGGAGCCACTGCGAGGTGGCGATGATCTTGTTGCCGATGGTCGTCGACCGCGCGGTCCGGCGGCCGGCGCCGCCGTGCTGGTCCTCGAACTCGATGCCGTACTCCTCGCAGAACGCCTCCTTGTCGTCCTCGCCGACCACGTCGCCGCGCGAGAGGTCCAGCAGCTCGTACGCCTTCGCGTGCATCGTGCTGACGTTCCCCTGGAGGCTGCGCGGGGAGACGCCGAGCCGCTCGGCGAGCCGCTCGCGGATCTCCGCCGCCGCCGCGCGCGTGTATGAGACGACGAGCACGTCGCGTACGTCGGCCCCCTCCTCGTCGAGAATCGCCTCGACGCGGTCCAGGAGCGCGGTCGTCTTCCCGCTCCCGGGACCCCCGAACAGCCGCGTCACCGTGGTATCAGTCATTGGTACACCCAGATTCCGACTCTCCTTAAACGCCGTGGCTCGGCTGTCGTCGCCTCGGGCTCCGGCCCGGCCGCGGCGGACGGGCGCCTCGCCGGCCGGTCGGCCGTCAGCTGCTCCGCGTCGCGCGGGCCTCGCGGACGTCGGCGCCGTCGCGGACCAGGTCCTCGCAGGCCGGACAGACGCGGGGCCGATCGACCTCGTTCGGAGTGAACACCCGAACGTAATCTGTCGTGACGAACGAACCGCAGTTCTGACAGGTCGGCATGGTAGTCACTATCGAGTAATTCCTCATAATACTACCGGGGAGTGTGACGGAAAGAAAATCCCCGCACCGCGGCGGTGCCGCGGGAGTCAGTTCGGCCGCCAGTCGCAGACCGAACACCGCGCCGTTCCTTCCTCGTGGAGCGCACCGCACTCGGGACACTGGAGCTTGTTATAGGATCGCTCCCAGCTTACGATCTCTGTCTCGTGGCCGTGATCCGAGAGGAACTCGTCGAACACGTCGTCGTCCGAGCTGGGTGCACTACTGGACATGCGTGACACGGTATGTCACACCAGAATATATATCTTTCTACCGTTCTCGTCGCTGCGAATTACGCGACCGCTCGATCAACTTTTCCGAACAGAAGCGCAATTGCGGAACTTCGGCGCGCGCCGGTCGTCGCGGGATGGGATTTCGCCGCGCGAGGAGATTCCCGTCGCGTTCACCACGGCTCGTCCTTGACGCCGAGCGCGTACGCCCCGACGTTCGTGACGACGTGGAGGACGGGGGTCATCACGAGGACGACCGCGAGGACGCGCGGCGTGAACACCGCGAGCGCCCAGTCGGTGTCGACGGCGAAGGCGAGGACCAGCGCGCCGACGACGAAGTCCAACTGGTCGAGCCCGGGGAACGCGGCGCCGCGCTCGCGCCCGGACCGGCGCTTGAGGAAGGAGGCGCCGATGTCGCCGCACATCGCGCCGAACGCGAGCGCGAACGCCGCCGGGAGCGCGAACGTCGGCAGATCGGCGCCGAGCGCGGCGCTCGCCGGGTCGGCGAGGCGGTTGAGCGCGAGCGCGAGCAGCACGCCGACGAGGGTCCCCACCGCGGTCCCGCGCCACGTCTTCCCGTCGCCGAGCAGCCGCGCGCCGCGCCACTCGCGGCCGCCGTCGACGGGGCGGCCCCCGCCGGCCAGCACCGCGGCGTTGTTCGGGACGTACGCCGGGAGCATCGCCCAGAACGCGGTCGCAACGAGCGTACCGATCATGTCCTCACCGCCGGCGCGCGGCGTTTTATAAACCCCGGATCGGGCTTGCGGTCGTCGCCGCCGGGTCGACAAATGTAAAGTTCGCCCCGACCGGAACTGTTCGTATGATTCCCCCCATCGCCAGTCGGTTCGTCGCCGGCGAGAGCGTCCCGTCCGCCCTCGACCACGCTCGGGCGGCGAACGAGGACGGCGTCGCGGTCATCCTGAACCTGCTCGGCGAGCACTACGACGACCCCGCGGACGCCCGCGCGGACGCCGACGCCTACCTCCAACTCCTCGACGACATCGCCGACAGCGGCCTCGACGCCTGCGTCTCGGTGAAGCCCTCCCAGATCGGCATGGACGTGTCGGCGGACTTGTTCGAGGAACACTACCGCGAGATCGTCGCCCGCGCCGACGAGCTCGGCGCGTTCGTCTGGTGCGACATGGAGGACGCCGACACCACCGACGCCACCCTCGACGCCTTCGAGTCCATCGCGGCCGACTACCCGTGGAGCGTCGGCCAGTGTATCCAGTCGAACCTCAAGCGGACCGCGGACGACCTCGACCGCCTCGTCGACGTCCCCGGCAAGATCCGGCTCGTGAAGGGGGCCTACGACGAGCCGTCGTCGATCGCGTACACCGAAAAGGCGCGCGTCGACGAGGCGTACCGCGACGACCTCCGGTTCCTCTTCGAGCGCCGCGACCGCGGGATCGCGGTCGGGAGCCACGACCCCGAGATGATCTCGCTCGCCGACCGGCTCGCGCGCGAGGGCGGCGCCGACTACGAGGTCCAGATGCTGATGGGGGTCCGCGAGGACGCGCAGCGCGACCTCGTCGCACAGGGAATCGACGTGTACCAGTACGCCCCGTACGGCGGCAAGTGGCTCTCGTACTTCTACCGCCGCGTCCGCGAGCGCAAGGAGAACCTGACGTTCGCGGCGCGGGCGGTGCTGGGGAGATAGGCGAGGCGACCGCCGACCGGCCCGAGGCCGCCGCCGCGTGGAAGCCCTCTTAAGGATTGCCGACACATACCGATCCGATAGATGTCCACGTGGAAACGCGACTTCGCCAGCGGGCTCATCGTGCTGGCGCCGCTCCTCGTCCTCCTCTTGGTCCTCCGCTGGATCTACCAGTACATCGCGTCGATCCCGCTGATCGAGGGGCTCCAGCCCGCGGTCATCCCGGCGCCGCTCGAGCCCGTCTCCCGCGTGGTGATCGCGTTCGCGGTGTTCGCGACCGTCGTCCTCGCGGTCGGCTACTTCATGCGGACCACGCTCGGGCGGCTGGCGGAGTCGGCGGTGGACGACGCGATAAACCGGATCCCTGCGCTGCGGGTGGTGTACAACGCCTCGAAGCTCGCGATCGAGACGGCGATCTCCGGCACGGACGAGCTCCAGAGCCCGGTGTACATCGAGACGTGGCCGGGGATCCGGATGACGGCCTTCCGGACGGGCAAGAAGACCCGCGACGGCAAGATCGTCTTGTTCATGCCGACCGCGCCGAACATCACCACCGGCTTCGTCATCGAGGTCGAGCCGGAGCGGATCGAGGAGACCGGCGAGACGGTCGAGGAGGGGATGACGCGCGTCCTCTCGGCCGGGTTCGCGGAGTCGGCCCATCAGGTTCCCGTCCACGAGGAGCCCCCCGAGGAGGGGGACGGGGCGGGCGCTCCCGGCGGCTACGGTCACGTCCGGACCGACGGCACCCCGAGCGACGGTGAGGGGTCGGCGGCCGACGGCGGTGGTTCCGGCGAGTAGACGGTCCGCGTTCCGGTGAGTGACCGGTCTACCGAGACGGAGTCGCGCGGCTTACAGGTACGTGAACCACTCGTCGTGGTCGTCCGTCCGGCGCTCGACCAGGTCGAAGAAGGCGCTCTGGAGCTCCTCGGTCACCGGGCCGCGGGTGCCCGCGCCGATCTCCGTGTCGTCGACCGAGCGGATCGGGGTGACCTCCGCGGCGGATCCCGTGAAGAACAGCTCGTCGGCGGTGTACAGCTGCCCTCGCGAGATGACGGCCTCGTCGTGGACCTCGTAGCCGCGCTCCTCGGCGAGGGCGATCACGGTGTCGCGGGTGATCCCTTCGAGGATGGACTGGGCGGGCCCGGTGGTGTATATCTCGCCGTCGTTCACCATGAAGACGTTCTCGCCAGGCCCTTCCGCGACGTTGCCTTCCTTGTTGAGGACGATGGCCTCGACGTAGCCGTTCCGGCGCGCCTCCTCGCCCGCCAGCATGGAGTTGACGTAGAGGCCGGTCGTCTTCACGTTCGTCGGCACCTGCGAGGACGCGTGTTTCCGCCACGAGGAGACCATCACGTCGACGCCGTCCTCGAGCGCCTCCTCGCCGAGGTAGGCGCCCCACGGCCACGCAGCGAGGACGAGGTCGGTCGGGCAGTCCTTCGGCGAGACGCCGAGCGAGTCGTAGCCGTAGTAGGCGATCGGCCGGATGTAACAGGACTCCAGGTCCTGTCGGTCGAGCAGTTCGAGGGTCGCCTCGGTTATCTCCTCGCGGGAGTGCTCGATGTCCATGTCGTACATCTTCGCGGAGTCGAACAGCCGGTCGAGGTGTTCGTCCCACCGGAAGATGGCCGGCCCCCGCTCGGTGTCGTAACAGCGGACGCCCTCGAACACGCCGCTCCCGTAGTGGAGCGCGTGCGTCAGAACGTGGGTCGTCGCGTCCTCCCAGTCGAGGAACTCCCCGTTCTTCCAGATCGTGTCGACGTCCATCTCATCGAATCCCATGGTTCGTGGTTGCGGTCGGCGGGCTTAAAACTGTGACAACCGGTCAGGGCTGTCGCGAGGAATCGCGTTCGGAGTTCTCTGAGAAATCGACGGCGAACATCTCCGAAGCCCCAGCCGTTCACCTATAGACAATAGACTGCGGATCGACGACGAACACTTCCAAAGCCCCAGTCGCGAGGACGGCGCACGCTCGCTGTGCGCTTCAGTCGCTCTCTTCGTTCGTCCTTCCAGTGCTTGCGTCGTCATCAGAACGCTCCGCGTTCTGATTGGCTCACGAGAGCGAAGCTCTCGTGAACGCCTGCGCCGCCCTCGCGACTGCCCGTTTGAGTCCCGCGCGGCGCCGCACAGCGCCTCACGCCTCCCCAGCCTCGCGGCTCCCTCCGCTTCGCTCCGGTCGCCGCGTCCCTCGCACGCGCTGGCGAGCGGTCGCCGGGGGCGGCCGCTCGCAGGCGCGCGCCGACAGTAAACGACGGTCGATTACTTCAGCGCCTCGACGAGCGCCGCGCCCTCGACGTAGGGGATGTCGCGGCGAGCCGCGTAGGCGGCGGCGTCCGCGGGCGCGAGCGCGTCGCCCGTCTCGTCGTCGAGCATCTCGCAGACCACGGCGGCGGGCGCGGCGCCGACGGCCTCGGCCATCGCGAGGCCGAGTTCGGTGTGACCGGTCCGGCCGTCGAGGCCGTCGCGGTCGCCGCGCAGGACGTGGACGTGGCCGGGCGCGCGGAACTCGGCGGCGAACTCCTCGGGCCCGTACGCGGTCGGGTCGTCGCGGACGCGCGCGGCCGCGTCCGCCACCTCGACGATGGTCTTCGCGCGGTCCGCGTCCGTGATCCCCGTGAACGTCTCTCGGTGGTTCACAGGGAGCGAGAACGAGGAGCGGTCGTCGTAGTCGGGGTCGTCGTCGACCGCGGGGTGGTCGAGCGCGTCCGCGAGGAACGGCAGGTCGAACGCGTCGCCGACCGCGTCGCTCACGGCCACGCAGATCAGGCCGCCGGCGTCGTTGCGCATGTGCGCGACCGCGGCCTCGTCGACCGCGCCCGCGGGGTAGACGATGTCCGTCTCCCCCTCGCGGTCCGCGAAGTCGTGGACGCAGACCGGGTCGCCGGCGCGGAAGGCGTCGAGCGCGCGCTCGACCGGGTCCGTCCCCTCGGCGGTCTCGCCGGCGTCGGCCCCCGCGGCGTCCGGGTCGGCGTCGACGTCGGCGCGCATCAGGCGACCTCCGTCTCGACCGCGGCCGACCCGGGCTCGTCGGCGCGGCTCGCGGGCTCGACGCGGACCTCCACGCTGTCGCCGTCTTCGAGGTCGAGCGCGTCGCGCAGCCGGTCCGGCGCGATCAGTTCGAGCTGGTCGTCGTCGTGGTGGGTCCGGTCGGGAACGATGGCGTGGACCTCCTCGTAGTGCTCGCCGTCCGCGACGAGGGTGACGCCGTAGCAGGTGGCGGCGCCGTAGGTGCGGTCCTCGCCCTCCCACGCGTCGATCGGCACGGCGTCGATGCTCGCCATCTCGCCGCGGCGACGGACGCTCTCCTCCGTGAGGTTCACGTTGAGCGTCCCCGGGAACGGGTCGTAGCCGAGCCGCTCGCGGAACTGCTCGGCGTAGCCCGGCAGGGTGATGTAGTGGCGTCCCTCGCCCATCCCGCCGGTGACCGCGCCGCGGAGCGAGAGCTCGACGTCCGACTCGAACAGCCGGCGGTAGTCGGCGTACTCCGCGCGGAGCGCGGCCTCGCCCGCGTCCGTCACGCGGACCCACTGCCCGTCGCTGACCACGTCGCGCTCCACGTAGCCCGCGGATTCGAGCGTCTGGAGGCGCCGGGAGGCGGTCTGCGTGGAGGCGTCGAGTTGGTCGCCCAGCGCCGCGCACGACACCTTCGTCTCGGAGAGGCCGCCGACCAGCCCGACGTGTTTGAGGGCCGCGAGCGCGGCCGGATCCACGTCGGCCGCCGCGTCGGTCGCCGTCGCGTCTGACATACCGAACGCTCGGTCGTCCGCGGTCAAAAGGGTAACGAATGTGGGATGCGTCTCAAAAACGTTAATCGGCTGCCGGCGGCGAGAATCCGCGTCGTATCAGCAAATTCGCGCTCGCGGTACCTAATCCCGTCGGTGCCGGCCGGGTTCGCGGGTGTCGGGGACACCGGCCGAATCGGTTCGGTCGACGGGTGGGAGCCTCTCGCGCACCGGTCGGCGAAAGGTAAGGTACAAATACGAACGGCGATTGCTTCGTCGTGAGGGCTCGTAGATCAGTGGCAGATCGCTTCCTTCGCAAGGAAGAGGCCCGGGGTTCAAATCCCCGCGAGTCCACTCCTTCACTCCTTTCAGTCGTTCAGTCGTTCCCTCGCGTGGTCCCACTCGCTCACTGCGTTCGCTCGCGGGACCCCCGCGAGTCCACGTTTTTGCGCCGCGAGCAACGTCGCGAGTCCACTCCTGCGCTCGCTTCCTTCGCTCGTTAGGCCCGCGAGTCCGCTTCGTCCGTTGGAAGCGATTAAATACTCTCGGCGAATCCGTCGGCGTATGGGCGCCTCCGAGATACTCGAGGGCACGAACCTCACGCACCGGCAGATGGGGATCATCATGGTCGGGTGGATCCTGCTCGTCACCGTCATCTCCGTCGGCCTGCTGCTGTACACGTCGTCGCTGTAACGCCGGTGCGGCCGGTTCCGACGGCGTGACCGATCCGGCGGACGGGGCCGCGAGCGCAATCCTCTTTTAGTCGTTCGTTGTCGGGAGCGGTATGGCACGCGACAGCGACGCACACGACGGCGAGGAGACGGATCGCCGGCTCGTCGGCGGCTGGGAGGGGCGCTACTACGAGGACTTCGCGGTGGGTGACGTGTACAAACACCCCTACGGGCGGACGGTGACCGAGACGGACAACGTCTGGTTCACCAACCTCTCGATGAACCTCAACCCGATGCACTTCAACGAGGCGTACGCCGCCGAGACGGAGTTCGGCGAGCGCCTCGTCGACGGCACCTTCGTCATCGCGCTGGCGGTCGGGATGAGCGTCATCGACGTGTCGGCGAACGCGACCGCGAACCTCGGGTACGATAAGATCCGCCACCACGCGCCCGTCTTCCACGGCGACACGCTGTTCGCCGAGTCCGAGGTGCTGGAGAAGCGCGAGTCCTCCTCGCGCGACCACGTCGGCATCGTCACCACGGAGCTGCGGACGTACAACCAGGACGACGAGCTGGTGCTCTCCTTGGAGCGCACGCCGATGGTGCTCAGGCGGTCGCACGCGCAGCCGAGCGCGGCGCAGCCGACGGGCTGGCCCGAGGGGATCGGCACCCAGCCGGAGGACCTGGAGTGACGCCCGCGCCCTCCGGTCCCACGGCGCCCACCCTCGACGACCCGGTCCCGGCGACGCGGCTCGGCGGCGACCTGCCCTTCGCGGCCCCCGAGGAGGCGGCCGCGCTCGTCCCCGAGACCGCGACGCTGCTCGTCTCCGGCTTCGGCGGCGTCGGCTACCCGAAGCTGGTCCCCGAGGCGGTCGCCGCAGCCGACGGCGAGCGCGAGCTGACGGTGGTCTCCGGCGGCGGCGTCGGCGACGAGATCGACCGCGACCTCGTCGAGTCCGGCGACATGGTCCGGCGCTACCCGTTCGTCCCGAACGAGACCGCCCGCGAGGCGGCCAACGAGGGCCGGCTCGCCTTCCACGACCGCCACATCTCGCGGCTCGCCGACGAGGTGCGGTTCGGCGGCCTCCGCGCGGGGATGCGCGGCGAGACGATAGCGGTCGTCGAGGCGGTCGCGGTCGGGCCCGACTGGCTCGTCCCCTCCACTTCCATCGGCCACACGCCCGCGTACGTGGGCGCCGCCGACCGCCTGATCGTCGAGGTGAACCGCGCGCAGCCGATCGACCTGGCCCGCGTCCACGACGTCCACGTCCGCGACGACCCGCCGAACCGGGCGCCGATCCCGCTCGACGACCCCCTCGGCGAGACCGGCGGCCCGGCGGTCGGGTTCGACCCCGAGAAGCTCGCCGCGGTCGTGGAGACGGACCGCCCGGACGACCCCTACGAGTTCCGCGAGGTCTCCGCCACCGACCAGGCCATCGCGGCGAACCTCGGCGGGTTCCTGGAGGCCGAACTCGACCGCAACCCCCTGCTCGCCGACGCCGTGAACCTCCAGTTCGGCGTCGGCAGCCTCGGGAACGCGCTGATGGGCGCGCTCGCGGACGTGGACTTCGGCGACCGCGACGTGGCGTACGTGGGCGAGGTCGTCCAGGACGGCCTCCTCGACATGCTCGACGCGGGCGACCTCCGCGGCGCGAGCGCCACGTCGCTGGCGCTGTCGAGCGAGGGGCAAGAGCGGCTGTTCGCGGACGTCGAGCGCTACGCCGAGGACGTGGTGTTGCGCCCGGCGGACGTGTCGAACGCGCCCGAACTCATCGACCGGTTCGGCGTCGTCGGCGTCAACAGCGCCGTCGAGGTCGACCTGTACGGCAACGTGAACGCCACCCACATCGGCGGCACCCGCGTCGTCAACGGTATCGGCGGCGGCGGCGACTTCGCCCGCAACTGCCGGCTCGGCGTCGTCGCGCTCCCCTCCACGGCGGTCGGCGGCGACGTCTCTCGGGTCGTCCCGCTGACGCCGCACGTCGACCACTCCGAGCACGACGCGAGCGTGGTCGTCACCGAGCACGGCGTCGCCGACCTCCGCGGCCTGTCGCCCCGCGAGCGCGCCGAGGAGCTGATCGCGGTGGCCGATCCCTCCTTCCGCGAGGACCTGGAAGCGTACCGCGCGCGAGCGGCCGAGGACGGGGGAAACACGCCGCATCACCTTCCATCGGCGTTCTCGTGGGGGTCGACTGACTCGTAACCCCGCGAGATCTGCTTTTCCAACGCGTAAGCAGTGAAAAAACCCGGACTGTTACTCGGACCGTAGTTTCGTTTTCCGGTCGATCCCCTCGCTTTCCGTCAATTCTCGGGCGCGACGATACCCTTTTAGCGGTCCACGATGTTGGCGGATCTACATGGTAGATAGTGACAAGACGACTCGACGTGACGTTGTGAAGGGCGCGGCCGCGATGGGCGCCGTCGGACTCGCCGGCTGTTCCGGCGGCGGCGACGGCGGTGACGGCGGCGACGGCGGCGGCGACGTGACGGTCACCATCGGCGGCACGTCCACCGGCAGCTCGACGCAGGCGGCCGGCCAGGCGCTCGCCCGCGCCGCCTCCCAGCACAGCGACTTCCTGAACATCTCCGTTCAGGAGACGCAGGGCTGGACGGCGAACCTGTACGCCTACGACAACGGCGACATCCCGGCGATGGGCGTCGACAACAACTCGCTGGCGAAGGCGCTCAACGAGGAGGGGCCGTTCGCGGAGGACCCCGTCGACACCCTGCCGAACCAGGGCTTCCTGTTCACCTCGCTGCAGATCCACTGGGTCGGCCTCAACGACAGCGTTGAGTCCGTCGCCGACCTCCGCGAGGGCGGCTACACGATCTACCCGATCCAGCCCGGCTTCGGGACGCGACTGCTCACCGAGGAGATCCTCAAGGAGGCCGGCTTGTGGGAGCCGAACGAGATCCTCAACCTCGACACGGGCGACATTCCGGGCGCCGTCGAGGAGGGCCGCGTCGACGCGCTCTGTCTGTACGGCGCGAACGGCGTCGCCCTCTCCGGCTGGTGTCAGAACGTCGACGTCCGCTCCGGCGGCGGCCTGAACCTGCTGGAGGTCGACGACGAGTTCCGCTCGGTCATCGAGGAGCACCCCGGCGCGATCCTCGAGGAGGTCGAGCCGTACGGGTACGAGCAGGACGTCACCGCCTACACCGACACGATGACGACCTGGTCGCTCGCCGGCCAGTGGGCGTTCAGCCCCGACATCCCGGCCCGCGCGACCGAGGAGATCTGCCGGCTCGCCATCGAGCACGAGGAGACGCTCCGCGAGTCCGACCCGACGACGCTGGAGTACTCGCCCGAAGCGATGACCCAGACCGTGATCCCGGAGATCGACATCCACGCCGGCGTGGCGAACTTCTTCGAGGACAACGACGTCTGGGAGGACTCCTGGAGCCGCGGCGACGAGTAGCCCCGACGACGCGCGCACAACCACCCTGACCACCCCCTTTCACCCTTTGACGGATGGCCACTAACCCCGACACACCACCCGACCCGACCGATCCGCCGACTGACCCCGACGTAGCGGAGGACAGCCTGCTCGCCGACGAGGAGTCGCTCGACCTCGCGGACGGCGACCGCGGCAGGAGACAGCTCTGGCTTTATCTCCTCTCGCTGCCGCTCTGGGTGGCCGTCGTCTTCGGCCCCACCGTCGTCGCGCCCGCGCTGCTGGGCACCGAGATAGACGGGTCGACGACGATGGTCGGCATCGCCGGCGTCGGCGGCGTCGCCGTCGTGGCCGCGGCGATCCTCTGGCTCGGCTCCGGGATCGAAGAGCGGCTCCGGATGGCGCTCATCTGCTACTCGATTCCGTTCTGGACGATCGTCATGTGGTACTCGTACACCCAGCAGATGCCCCGCGGGCAGTACGCGGTCGCGTTCCTCGGCGGCATCCTCGGGCTGTACGTCCTCTCGGAGCTCGACGAGCCGCTGATCGAGGGCAACTGGATCGAGACGGCGCTGCTCGTCGTCTCCGGGCTGATAACCCTGGGAACGAGCGGCTACCTCTTCCTGAACTACCAGCAGGTCGCGATCGACACGGTCGGGCGCGCGACGGAGGCGCAGATCATGCTGGCGTTCGCGTTCACGCTCGCGATGATCTACCTGACCTGGCGCTCGTTCGGGATCACCTTCCTCGCGGTCGTGCTGATCGGCATCGGCTACGGGCTGGCGGGCCCGCAGATGCCCGGCGCCCTGAGCCACGGCGGCCTGAGCCCCTCGCGCATCCTCCGGATCCTCGTGGTGAGCGTCGACGGCTTCTTCGGCTTCCTCACCCGGTTGGTGGCCGCGTGGATCGCGTTGTTCCTGCTGTACGCTGGCCTGCTGAAGGCGTACGGCGCGTTCGACCTCATCCTGCGACTGGCGGTCCGCTCGGCGAAGTACGTCGACTCCGGGATCGCCCAGACGGCCGTCATCGCGAGCGCGGTCATCGGCTCCGTCAACGGGAGTCAGACCGCAAACGCCGGGATGACCGGCTCGTTCACTATCCCGCTGATGAAGGAGAACGGGATCAAACCGGAGACCGCTGGCGGCATCGAGGCGGTCGCGTCGACCGCCGGCCAGGTGCTCCCGCCCGTGATGGGCGCGGGGGCGTTCATCATGGCGTCGCTCATCACCGGCGTCACCTACGTCGACGTCATCATCGCCGGGCTGATCCCGGCCGCGGTCCTCGTGGTCTCCATCGCGATGGCCGTCCACTACGTGGCGGCCCCGCAGATCGACGACCCCGAGATGGACGGCCTCATCGGCGATCGGATGGACCGCCGGACGGTGGTCTTGGAGTCCGTGAAGTACGGCGTGCCGCTCGTCATCCTGATCTACGTGCTGGGCGTGCTCCAGTACACGGTGATGACGGCGGCGCTGTACACCGCGCTGTCGATGATCGCCTTCGGGATCGGCGTCCCGCAGATTCAGGCGGCCCTCGACGGCGAGAGCAACCGCGAGGCGTTCGTCGAGACGCTCGAACAGACGATCGACGGCTTCCGCGAGGGGGTCATCGTCGTCGCGCCGGTGACGATCATCCTCGCGGCGATCAACGGCGTCGTCGACATCCTGATGGCGACGGGCGTCCCGACCGCCATCTCGCTCACGCTGCTCGACCTGTCGGGCGGCATCGCCATCGTCGCGTTCATGCTGGCGATGATCATCTGTATCATCCTCGGCCTCGGCATGCCGACGACCGCCGCGTACACGGTCGTGGCGCTGCTCGTCGCGCCGACGCTGATCAACCAGTTCGCGGTGCCCGAGTTCGCGGGCCACTTCTTCGTGTTCTACGCCGCCATCCTGGCGGGGCTGACGCCGCCCATCGCCACCTGCGTCGCGGTCACCTGCGGCATCTCCGGCGGCGGCTTCTGGGGGAGCTGTAAGGAGGCGCTGCGCATCTCCGCGCCGCTTTTCGTCCTTCCCTTCGCCTTCGCCTACCACCCCGAGCTCGTCTCCGGGAGCTTCAACTACGCCTCGCTGTCCGCCGGCGTGCTCGCGATGCTCGGCTCGCTCGCGATCATCCACGGGATCAACTACCAGTTCGTGTTCGGCCGCGGGCAGACGTACGGGCTGCGGATCGCCTTCTTCGTCGCCGGCGTGCTGGCGATGGTCCACCCGATGCAGATGGTTCAGGTCGGTGCCCTGGCGGCCGTCCTCGCGCTGTACGGACTCCAGACGGTCATCGGCCGCCCGAACCCGCTGGGGACCCTGCGCGGCGCGGCGGGCATGATCTCCGGCCGGAAGCGGTAACCCGGCCGGCGACCCGCTTCCGCGGCCGTCCGTCGTCCAGCTTTCTTTCCAC
The DNA here is from genome assembly GCF_003665955.1 of Halorubrum sp. Atlit-28R. Lineage (NCBI taxonomy): Archaea > Methanobacteriati > Methanobacteriota > Halobacteria > Halobacteriales > Haloferacaceae > Halorubrum > Halorubrum sp. Atlit-28R. The sequence continues at coordinate 90,384 of NZ_QPLS01000006.1, read as the reverse complement.
CCTCTCCGCTCTCTTCTTCACCGTCGTCTCCGCGCCGCGAGCGGTCGCTCAGTACGACCGCGGCAGCCCCAGCACGCGCTCGCCGAGGTAGTTCAAGGCGAGCTGTTGAGTGACGGGGACGAGCCGCGTCAGGCGGGCCTCGCGGAAGTAGCGCTCCACGTCGTACTCGCGGGCGACCCCGAAGCCGCCGTGGGTCTGGACCGCGGCGTCGGCCGCCTCGAACGCGGCCTCGGCGGCGAGGTACTTCGCGACGTTCGCCTCCGCGCCCGCCGCGGTGCGTTCGAGGTCGTCGAGGCGGTCGGCCGCGCTGTAGATCACCTTCTTGGCCGCGAGCAGGTCGGCGTACGCCTCCGCGAGCGGGTGTTGGACCGCCTGGTTGGCGCCGATGGGGCCGCCGAACACCTCGCGCTCGTTCGCGTACTCGATGCCGCGCTCCAGGGCGACCTCGCCGAGCCCGAGGCACTCGGCGGCGATCACCAGCCGCTCCTCGTTGAGCCCGTCGAGGACCTGGTAGAACCCCTCGCCCTCCTCGCCGATCAGGTTCCGCGCGGGGACGCGCAGGTCGTCGAAGTACAGCTGGTAGGAGTGGACCGCGCGGCTCGCGGTCTTCGGAATCCGCTCGATCTCCAGCCCGTTCCCGTAGGCCTCCTCGAGGTCGACGAGGATCATCGAGATGCCGCGGGTGCGCTTGTCCACCTCGTCTCTGGGCGTCGTCCGCGCCATCAGGAGGAGGTAGTCGCTGTCCTCGACCCGCGAGATCCACACCTTCTCGCCGTTGACCACGTACTCGTCGCCGTCGCGCTCGGCTCTGGTCTCCATCGCCGTCGAGTCGGAGCCGGCGTTCGGCTCGGTGAGCCCGAACGCCTGGATGCGCGCCTCGCCGTCGGCGACGCGCGGCAGGAGGTCCGCCTTCAGCCCCTCGTCGGCGTACTTCACGATCGGGACGGAGTTGTAGATCCCGCCGTGGATCGACTGCGGGCCGGCGAAGCCGCCGCCGCTCGCGGCGATCTCCTCCATCATCACCACGGCCTCGCTCGTCGACATGCCGACGCCGCCGTACTCCTCGGGCACGAGCATGCCGAGCCAGCCGTCCGCGGCGAGCGCGTCGACGAACTCCGTGGGGTACGTCGCCGTCCGGTCGCGCTCGCGCCAGTACTCGTCGCCGAACTCGGCGCAGAGGTCCCGGACGCTGCGCCGTACGAGCGACTGCTGCTCGGTGAGTTCGACCGAGTCCCGCCAGTCCTGCGTCATGGGAACACCTCCCGGCCGCGGCTCATAAGGATTCGTGACCGGGCAGTTCGCGCCGCGGAAAGGGCGATCCGGCCGCCCCCGAGGTTGTCGCCCGTGAGGTCGCCGCGCCGTCGGGTTGCCGCGACGGCACCGCTTATGAACCGGGACGTGGTGGCGGGCGGTGAATGGACCGCTCCTACTGGCGCACCGTCTCCCTGGTGACGCTGTGGCAGGTGTCCGCGAGCGTCTGTTACTACACCGTCTTCGCCGCGACGACGTTCTTCCGCGACGAGTTCGGGCTCTCCCGGCTTCAGGTCGGCCTCGTCGTCACGACGCTGACGCTCGGGTACGCGCTGTTCCTGCTGCCGGTGGGGGCGATAACCGACCGCGTCGGCGAGCGGAAGACCCTCTCGCTCGGCCTCGTCGGCCTCGCCGCGGGGATGGTCCTCGTCGCCGGCGCGCCCTCCTACGCCCTCCTCCTCGTCGCCGTCTTCCTGCTCGGCTCCGTCTACAGCGTCGCGATGCCGGGGACGAACAAGGCGATATACGACAGCGTCCAGCCCGGCCGGCAGAACACCGCGATGGGGATCAAGCAGGTCGGCGTCACCGGCGGCAGCGGGATCAGCGCGCTGCTCGTCACCGGGCTCGCGGGGTACCTCTTCTGGCAGGCCGGCTTCCTGATCGCCGCGGGGTTCGGCTTCCTCGTCGCGCTCGTCTTCGGGGTCCTCTACCGCGGCGCGGGCGGCGGGACGGCGAGCCGGCCGGACCTCCGCGGCCTGGCGGGCAACCGGCCGTACGTCCTGCTCGTCGTCGCCGGGCTGTTCCTCGGCGCGGCGCTTTTCACGACCACGGGGTACACCGTCCTCTACGTCGAGGAGTCCGTCGGCGCGTCGGTCGCGTTCGCCGGCACCGTGCTGGCGGTCGTCCAGCTGTTCGGCAGCGGCGGGCGCCTCCTCGGCGGGTGGCTCTCCGACCGCCTCCCCGGCGACCCGCAGGTCCGGATCGGCGGCATCCTCCTCGTCCAGACGCTCGCGAGCGCGGGGCTGTTCCTCGTCGTCGCCCGGACCTCGACGGAGGCGACCGCCGCGGTCGCGTTCGCCGCGCTCGGCTTCTTCGTCCTCGGCTTCACGGGTGTCTACTACTCCGTGATGGCGACGCTCGTCCCGGCCGACCAGATGGGGAGCGCGACCGCCGGCTGTCAGGTCGCCTTGACCTCCGGGGCGCTGTTCGCCCCGCCCGCGTTCGGCTACCTCGCGGACACCGCCACGTACCGCGCGAGCTGGACGCTGCTCGCCGGGATCTGCGTCGTCGCCGCCGTCCTCGTCGTCGCCGTCATCCGCGCCGAGCCGCCGGTCGGCGAGACGGCGATGGCGGAGTAGCGCTTCCGGCGCCGTCCCCCGACCGACGCGCGCCCGACTCTCGGCAACCGCGGCGGCTACCCCCGACGTTATCAGCCGACCCGCCGAACCGTCGGCCGACATGGACGCCGCCGAGCGCCGGATCGTCGGATTCACCGCGGGGTCGCACGGGCTCGTCCACACCTACGAGCTGTCGATCCCGATCCTGCTGACGGTGTGGGTCGAGCGGTTCTCGACGACCGCCGCCGCGCTCGGCGTCGTCGTCACGCTCGGCTACGGGCTGTTCGGCGTCGGCGCGCTGCCGGGCGGCATCCTGGTCGACCGCTTCGGCTCGAAGCCGCTCATCCTCGCCTGCCTCGTCGGGATGGCCGGTTCGTTCCTCCTCGTGAGCGTCGCGCCGACGCTCCCAGTCCTCACCGCGGCCATCGCGATCTGGGGGCTCACCGCCAGCGTCTACCACCCCGCGGGGCTGTCGCTGCTCTCGAAGGCGGTCGAGCGGCGCGGGACCGCGCTCGGCTACCACGGGATCGGCGGCAACCTCGGCATCGCGCTCGGCCCCCTAGCGACCGCGCTGTTGCTGTTGGCGTTCGACTGGCGGCTGGTCACGGCGGCGCTCGCGCTGCCCGCGCTCGCCGTCGCGGCGTACGGGGTCACCGTCGACGTGGACGCGGCGCTTCAGTCCGGGGACGTGGAGGATCCGGACGGGGTTGATCCGGACGGGAAAGATCCGAACGGCGAGTCGAGCGACTCGGCCGGCGGGACCAAAGGCGAGGTCTCGCTGTCGTCGCTCGCGACGGACACGCGGGCCCTCGTCGCCGGCGGGTTCCTGATCGTGTTCGCGTTCGTCACGTTCAGCGGCCTCTACTACCGCACGTTCCTCACGTTCCTCCCGGACCTGCTCGGCGACGTGCTGGGCGGCCTCGTCGACCTCCAGATCGTCGACCCCGAGAGCCCCTACGCCGACCAGTTCGACGTGGGCCGGTACCTGTACGTGGCGGTGCTCACGGTCGGGGTGCTCGGCCAGTACCTCGGCGGCCGGATCGCCGACCGCGTCCCGCCGGAGCGGGGCCTCGTCGCGGTGATGACTGTCCTATCGGCGCTCGCGCTGCTCTTCGTCCCGGCGACCGGCGCGGTTGCCACCTTCGTCGCGGTGTCGCTCGCCCTCGGCGTCGCGCTGTTCACGGTCCAGCCGCTCTCGCAGGCGACGGTGGCGGCCTACTCGCCGAGCGAGGCGCGCGGCCTCTCGTTCGGCTACACGTACGTCGGGATCTTCGGGATCGGCGCGCTCGGCTCCACGCTGGCCGGGACGGTCCTCACCCGCGCCGGGCCCCGGGAGCTGTTCGTCGTCCTGGCGGTCATCGCGGCGCTCGGCGCGCTGGCGGCGACCGCGGTCGCGCGGTTCGCGACGCGGCGGGACTGATCCGGTGCGCCGTCGCCTCATCCCCGACTGACTCGCCGAGGCGTGGCGTTCGCGGGCCCTCGGATCCGGCGGGAGTGTTTAAGAAGGGCGGCGTTCAATCCCGCCGTATGTACCACGTCCTGTTGCCCGTCGACATCGAGACGGACCGCGCGCTCTCGCAGGTCGACATCCTCGAATCGCTCCCGGCGGACGCCGCGGAGATCGAGGTCACGCTGTTGCACGTGTACGAGTCGGTCGACGCGCCCGCCGACGAGGCGGGCTCGTCGGTCATCGACGAGATCAACGAGTCGATCGAGGACCTCCGCGGGATCCCGGACTCGCTGGAGGCCGTCGAGGCGCGGCTCGACGAGCTCGGAATCTCCCACGACCGGGAGCTCCACGTCGGCGACGCTGCGGACGCGATCCTCGCGGTCGCGGCCGACCGCGACGTCGACTCGATCGTGCTCGGGATGCGCGAGCGCTCCCCGGTCGGGAAGGCGCTGTTCGGCAGCGTCAGCCAGTCCGTCATCCTCAACGCGGACCGCCCGGTCATCGTCGGGAAGCCGTCCGACGACGACTGAGACTCCCTCTCACTCCGCCGTCGCCGCGTCGACGAGGTCCGCGACGGACCGCCCGGAGAGCGACTCGACGACGGCCGCCAGCCGGTCGGCGTCGACGCCGCTGCCCGCGAGCAGGCCCGCTGCCTTCGCCTCCGTCTCTGCGGCCGACATCGGCTTCTCCGGCTCGCCCAGTGGGACGCGCACCGACGCCTCGCGCGTCTCGCCGCCGGCGGTCACGGTCACCCGCGCGCCCCACTCCTCCGGGAACCGCGTCTCGATCGCCGGATCCGTTCCCACGCTCGTCGCGTCCATCAGCCGGCGGATCTCGGTGTCGTCCCACCGCGGCGGCCCGTCGAGGCGCCCGACCGCGCGCAGGAACGCCTCTGCGTCGGCGGTCTCCTCGGTCAGCGTCACGGCGGCGGCGAACGGCGCGGAGAACTGGCAGTCGACGAACCCCTCGGGGCGCCGCTTCGCCGCGATCGGCTCGCCCGTGAGCCGGACGCCCGCGCTCGGGATCGCGACCTCGATCCCCTCGACCGCGTCGGGGTCGACCGCGGGAGCGATCTCTCGAAGCCCGTCGATCGCGGCGTGGAGGTAGCGGCAGCACGGGTACGGCTTGCGGCCCGTCTCCGCGACCGCGTCGCGCTCGCCGATCCGGTCGACGGCGGCGGGGTTCGGCTCGTCGGAGTAGCCGGAAAAGAAGCCGTGCTCGCCGTCGAGCGGGTCGGCCGCACCGACGACCCCGACGGCCGCGAGGTCGGTCGCCTCGACGCCGCGGCGCGCCGCGAGCCCGGGGTGGAGCCGCTTGTTCCACGCGCCGTTCGCGAGGAACTGGAGCGAGCCGGCCGCCTGGCTCCCCGCGATCCCGAACGCGTCCCGCAGTTCGTCGGCGTCGAGGCCGCGGACCACGCCCGCCGCCGCGACGGCCCCGAAGGTCCCGCAGGTCGCGGTGACGTGGAAGCCGCGGTCGTAGTGGGCGTCCGGCCCGACGGCCTCGCCGACGGTACAGGCCACGTCGTAGCCGGCCGCGACGCCCGCGCGGAACCGGTCCGCGGGCGTCTCCGGGCCCTCGCCCTCGGCCGCCGCGAGCGCGGCCGCGATCACCGGTGCGCCCGGGTGGAGCGAGGAGGCGAGGTGGGTGTCGTCGAAGTCGAGGCTGTGCGCGAGCGCGCCGTTCGCGAGCGCCGCGTCCGCGGGGGTCAGCCGCTCGCCGTTCGGCAGGACCGTCGCGGCGGCGTCGCTCTCGGGGTCGGGCGTCGGGCCCGCGATCTTCCGGACGCCGTCGAGGATCGCCGGGGTGGAGTCCGCGTGGGTCGCGCCGCCGACCGCGACCGCGAACCAGTCGAGGAGGTGCGCCGGGAGGTCCGGCCGGTCGGCGTCGACCGACAGGCAGTGGTCGACGATGCGCTGGGTTACCATGGCGGCGGGTCGTCGCCGCCGGCAATCAAGGTTCGCTCCGCGGCAGCCCCGCGCCGGGAACGGGGGTCAATCGGTGTGTTCGTCGTCGGCCTCGTCTTCTGGGTCAGCGTCGTGCTCGGGGTCGTCGCCTTCGTGAGCGTGCGCGCCGGGGTCGTCGTCGCCGTCGGCCTCGCCCTCGGATTCGACGTCGATCGTCACGGGTCCGTCGTCGACCGCGTCCGATTCGGACTCCGTCGCCTCGTGGCCGTCCGCGTCGCCGTCGTCACCGAACTCGTCGCGGTCCGCCGACTGTAGTTCGCTCAGGGCGTATCCGACCGCGTAGCCGGTCGAGCCGCCGAGGAAGGCGCCGATGCCGGCGCCGATCGGGCCGCCGCGGGCCCCGAGGACGGCCCCGGTGAACCCGCCGACCGTCGCAGCGCGCTCCGCGTCGCGTTCGGGGTCGCCGGTCGGTTCGAGCGGGTCCTTCGCGTGCCGGTCCGCGTCGCCGTGGTCGTGGGCGTCCATACCACACCTTGCGGCCGCACGGGCCTATATCTCTCGCCGCTCAGGCGGTGTGCTTCGCCTCGTCGGCGTCCTCGACGACCTCGACGCCGCGGTTGTTGACCGCGTAGGGATCGAGCCCCTGCTCCTGGAGGAACTGCTTGTAGAGCCGCTCGGCGGTCTCGCCGTCTTTCTGCTTGTCGCTGGCGTGGTCGCACAGCTCGACGAGGGTCTCGGGCACGTCGTTCTCGTGGACGATCCAGTGGTTGATCGTGTCGGAGAGCCGCCTGATGGGCGAGGTGAAGTGGCCGTAAATGTCGAAGTTGAGCGCGTGGTGACCGCCGAACGGGTCGTTCATGTACTTCGCCCGAGGCATCACCTTCAGCACGGCGCGCTGGATCTTGTTGAGCTGGCGCTCCGGCGACTCCTCCAAGGCGGCGTTGACCGCCTTCCGCGGGTCGTCGCCCCACGCGTTCCCGGGGATCGAGACGCCGTCGAGCTCCTGGATCTCCTTGAGCGCCTCGTTCCACTGGTCCGGGGTCGGCTGCGGGTGGACGCGGTACATCGCCTCGACGCCGCGGTCCCACATCAGCGTGTGCGTCACCGCCTTGTTCGCCTTCAGCATCGACTCCTCGATGATAGTGTGCGCGCGGTCGCGGCGAGGGTTCAAGACGAGCGAGCCGTCCTCCTTGCGCTGCTCGTGCATCCGGTCGGCGAGCTCGAAGGCGAGCTGGTTCTCCTCGCTCAGGGGGAGGTCGGGGTCGTCGAGCCGGTTCTCGCACTCCTTGTAGGTGAGCCGCTCGTCGGAGTTGATGACGGACTTGTAAATGTCGATGTCCTCGAAGGAGAGGGTCTCCTCGTCGATCTCCATCTCCACGGTGTGGGCGAGCCGGTCCTCGTTCGGGACGAGCGAGCAGACGGTCTCGGCCAGCACCGGCGGGAGCATGTGAATCGTGTAGTCGGGCAGGTAGACGGTATTGGCGCGCTCGACCGCCTCCTCCCACATCGCGGTGTCGGGCGTGACGTAGTGGGTCACGTCGGCGATGTGGACCCACAGCCGGTAGGCCCCGTCCTCGCGCTCGATGGAGATGGCGTCGTCGAAGTCCTGCGCGTCGACCGGGTCGGTGGTCCACGTGGTGAGGTCGCGGAGGTCCTCGCGCTCGTCGATCTCGGCCTCGATCTCCTCGTAGACGCCCTCGGTCCGGGCCTCGGCCTCACGGAGGACTTCGCTCGGGAACTCGTCGCGGATCCCGAACTCCTCGAACAGCTCCTCGCGCTTCTCCGCGAGTCGGTCCGCGAGCGCCGGCGTGATCGTCACGGGGCCTTGGTCCTCGGCGGACCCCGGCTTCGGCTCGTCGTCTGACATACCTCCACCAACGCGGGTGCGTTAGAAAGGCCTGTCGGGCGGCGTGAGGCGGCGCGCGGCGCCCGCCCGAGCGTCGGAGCTCAGACGGCCGCCGCGAGCAGCGGCGCCAGCGTCGCCCCCGCCACCGCGAGCGCGACCGCGCCGAGGACGACCGGGACCGCCGACGCGCCGACCAGTCGGATCGCGGTCCGGCGCGCGGTCGCGTCCGAGACGACGAACGGCGCGCCGTCCGCGACCCGCGACTTCACCTCGCCGACCGGCGCGTCCGGGAACGCCGCGGCGTCGCCGACGACCGTCACCTCGTCGCCCGGGCGGAGCGTCCGCTGGACGTACCGCCGCCGCGGGTCGTCGCCGATCGTGAGCGGGCCGACCTCGTACCCTGTCTCCGTGTCGTCGACCCCGTCGACCGCCTCGATGAAGCCCCGGACGCGCTCGGGGGGCTCCTCGCCGGCGTCGACCTCGACCTTCTCGTCGACGTCGAGCGAGAACGTCGCCGCCGCGGGGTCGACGCGGACGCCGGTCCCGCCGGCGTCGACGCGGAAGGGGACGCCGGCCTCGCCCCCGTCGATCGTCACCCACGACTGCCCCTTCCCCTGGCTGCGGAGCTCGGACACGCCGTACTCGACGCAGAGGCACGGGTCGCCGCCGAACGGCGCCGGCAGCGTCTCGTCGTCGACCGCGGCGGCGCGGCCGGTGACTCGTATCTCCCGCTCCGCGCCGTCGAGTCCGGCCGGGTCGGTCGGCGTCGCTCTGAAGACCCGGGCCGCGTCGCGGGCGCCGCTCGCGCCGCGCGCGAGGAATACGAGTCCGAGAACCAGCGCGACGGCGCCGATGGCGATCGGGACGGGGTCGACCGCGCCGACGGCGGTCGGGACCGAATCGAGGGAGTCGACGGCCGCCAGAACCGGGGTCGCGGCCGCTGCGTGGAGGGCACACATACCTACCGTCGGGGTACTGATCCGCGCCTGGTAGAACTACCGGTCGCGGTCGGAGCGGTCGCGGTCGGAGCGCGTGCGGTCCGACCGGCCGCGGTCCGACCGGGCGCCCGCGTCGCCCTCGCCGCTCCGGCCGCCATCGTCCGCCACCGCGTCTACGTAGCGGCCCAGGAACTCCTCGTCGCTGAGTCCGTCCGCCTCGATCGACCGGAGCAGCGATTCGAGCCCGTCGCGCGGCTGGTGGCAGATCTCGTCGTCGCAATCGGCACAGAGGTACTCGAACTCCTTGTTGCGCCGGCTCCAGCGGTCGCCCTCCTTGTCGTACTCGCGCGCGTCCTCCCGCAGCACCGAGTCGCCGCACGCGATACACACGACCGTCCGCCGGTCCCGACTCCCGCGGGAGCCCCACATACCCGTCCCCTCGGACCCGGTCCACTTAGCGTTTGGTGCGACGACCGACGCGCGTCCGACGCGGGCGCCCGCCGGGACTCGGACGGCCTGTAGCGGGCGACGCGTCGACCGGACTCGTCCCCCTCGCCCGGCGACGTACAGACATATTACGGTGGGCTCTCTGTGCTCCGTATGACGATCACCGAGTCCGACCTCCCCGGGGTCGGGAAGAAGTTCGAGATCGAGCTGGGCGGCGGCGAGGAGATGGTCGTCGTCATCCACAACACGGGCAAACGCGAGGTGTTCCGGCGCACCGACCCGGACGCCGACTCGGAGAAGGCGTTCGAGTTCTCCGACGACCTCGCGCGCACGATCGGCTCGATCATCGAGGGGGCGTACTTCCAGCCCGTCGAGCCCGAGACCCAGGAGACGACGCTGCCGGGCGGTATCCTCCTGGAGTGGTACGAGCTGCCCCCGGGCTCGCCGCTCGTCGGGGAGACGCTGGAGAGCGCCGACATCGGCAACCGAACCGGGCTCGCGGTCGTCGCCATCCAGCGCGACGACGAGGTGCTCGACAGCCCGGGCGCCGACACCACCCTCCGCGAGGGCGACACCCTGATCGGGGTCGGCACGCCGGAGAACTGCGAGGCGTTCGAAGAGATACTCACCGAATGACCGACGGACTCGGCGCGTCGCCCCTCGGCGCCGCGGCCGCTCCGTGCGGTCCGGAGACCGCGTCCGTCGGCGCTCGGGGTGAGCGGTAGTGGCGCTGCTCGACGTCGGCGTCATGTTCGTCGCGGTCGCGGCCGCCGGCGCGGTCGCGAGCCGCCTCGGCCAGTCCGTGATCCCCGCGTACATCCTCGTCGGGACGCTCCTCGGGCAGTACGTCCTCGGACGGCTCTCGCTCCCGGTCGTCGGGACCGCCTACGTCCCAGAGACGGAGTTCATCTCCCTCGGCGCGGAGCTGGGGATCGTCTTCCTGCTGTTCTTCCTCGGCCTGGAGTTCAACCTCGAACGGCTGCTCGCCCGGCGGGGCCCGATCGGGACGGCCGGGACGATCGACCTCGCGAACTTCGGGGTCGGGCTCGTCCTCGGGTGGCTCGTCTTCGGGGCGTTCCTCCCGGCGTTCCTGATCGCGGGGATCGTCTACATCTCCTCGTCGGCGGTGATCACGAAGTCGCTCATCGACCTCGGCTGGATCGCCAACGACGAGGCGGAGCCGCTGCTCGGCACCCTCGTCTACGAGGACCTGTTCATCGCGGTGTACCTCGCGGTCGCGTCCGCCCTGGTGCTCGGCGGCGGCGACGTCGCCGCGGCCGCCGCGGACGTCGGGATCGCGGTCGGGTTCATCCTCGTGTTACTCGCCGCCGTCCGCTTCGGCACGCCGGCGTTCGACCGGCTGGTGGCGACGGACAACATGGAGTTCGTCGCGCTCCGGGCCGTCGCCGCGGTCGTGTTCGTCGCCGGCGCGGCGCTCGCGCTCGGCGTCAGCGAGGCGGTCGCGGCGTTCTTCGTCGGGATGGCGTTCTCCGCGACCGGACGGGTCCACGACATCGAGACGATCCTGGAGCCGGTCCGCGACGTGTTCGCCGCGGTGTTCTTCTTCTGGATCGGGCTCGTCACCGACCCCGCGCTGTTCGCCGACGTGGCGGCGCTCGTCGCCCTCGCGGTCGTCGTGACCACGCCGACGAAGGCCGTCACCGGCTACTTCGCGGGGCGCGCGTTCGACCTCGATGCCCGGCGCTCGACGCGCGTCGGACTCGGGATGACCACCCGCGGCGAGTTCTCGCTCATCATCGCGACCGTCGCGGTCTCCGGCGCGGAGGCCGGCTCGTTCGATCCGGCGCTCGCGGCGACGATCAACGCGTTCGCGGTCGCCTACGTCCTCGTGATGGCGGTGCTCGGGACGACGCTGATGAGCTACTCGGCGCCGTTCGAGTCGCTCGCGACCTCGTGGCTGGGTCGGGACGTATCGGACGGCAGTGGGGCGAGTGGATAGGACTTCGGCGACGCAGCTCCTCGTTTGCCTGGTAGCGACTACGGACCGGTGACGAACACTGCCAAAGCCCCAGCGGTGAGGCGGGCGCACGCTCGCCGCGGTCCTCAGTCGGTCGCTCGCTTCGCTCGCTCCCCTCCCTGCGGTCCTTACGTCGTCATCAGAACGCAACGCGTTCTGATTGGCTCACGAGAGCTTCGCTCTCGTGAACGCCTGCGCCCGCCTCACCGCTGTCCCTTTGATTCCCACCCGACCGCGACCGCACAGCACCTCGCGCCTCCCCAGCCTCGCGGTTCGCTCCGGGTTCCCTTCGGTCGCCCGTCGCTCACCGCGTCCCTCGCGCGTGCGACTCGCGCCCTGTCGGGCGCTCGTCGGCACGCGCCACCGCCAGGGAGCAGACATCTCTTGTCGTCTCGGCGGTCTCGTAGAAACGGGGTCGCCGCCCTCGGCGCTTACTCGGTCGCGACCGGGCCGCGGCCGACGACGTCCTCGACCGCCTGGAGGAAGTCGCTCCGACTCTCGAAGAGGGGCACCTCCGAGTCCGCGAGCACGTCGTCGAGCGTCTGCGGGCCGTCGGGCGTCCGGATCTCGGCGTCGCCCTCCTGTTCGCGGACGTCGCTGCGCGTCGCGGGCCACGTGAGCCGCGACGCGACGCGGGCGACCGGCTCGCCGGCCACGTCCGGCCCGTCGCCGAGTTCGACGGCCGGCGCCGCTTCCGCCTCCTCGTCCTCGTCCGCATCGGTGTCGCTCATACCCCGCGGTTCCGCTCGGGCGACACTAATGGTTTCGATGCCGTCCGGTCGCTCGCGGGGCGATCCCCGCCCGCTCGGTCCGACTGGGAGAATACACCCGGAATAATTCGGTAATACTGTTATATCATCCGGCTACATTTACCGGTTGGGGGCACGGCACACGACTCCCGTATTCGCGTGTCGAACGCCGGCACGCCGGTCTCCGCCCTTTCCGCTCACTACACCGGCGCCGAGCGGCGCGGCGCCCTCAGCGACGGCCACGGCCACGCGTCGCCGGTCTCGCGGCTCGCCTCGCCGCCGGTCACTCCCACCCGCGGTCGGTCCGGTTCAGGCGCTCGCAGCCGTCCTCGGTGACGACCACGAGGTCCTCGATCCGACAGCCGAACCGCCCGTCGAGGTAGATCCCGGGCTCGACGGAGCAGACCATCCCCGGCTCCAGCGGGCGGTCGTTGCCGGCGACAAGGTACGGCTCCTCGTGGACGTCCAGGCCCACGCCGTGGCCGGTCCGGTGGACGAACGCGTCGCCGTACCCGGCCGCCTCGATGACCTCGCGCGCGGCACGGTCGACGGCCGACGCGGGGACGCCCGGCCCGACCGCCTCGACGCCGGCCGCCTGCGCCTCGCGCACGACCTCGTGGACCTCGCGGTACGCCTCGCTCGGCTCGCCGCCGAAGGCGAGCGTCCGCGTCTGGTCCGAGGGGTAGCCGTCGATGCGCGTCCCGAAGTCCAAGACGACCGGCTCGCCCGCCCGGATCTCGCGGTCGCCGTGGCCGTGGTGGGGCCTCGCGCCGTTCTCGCCCGCCGCGACGACCGTCTCGAAGCTGACCCCGCGCCCGCCGCGCTCGGTCAGCCGGTCCGCGATCCAGTCGGCGAGCGCCGCCTCCGTCATCCCGACCGCGTCGGCGCCCAGGTCGCGGAGGTCGCCGACGACCGCGTCCGCGACCGCGGCCGCCTCGCGGAGGGCCGCCAGTTCCGCCTCGTCCTTCCGCACCCGGAGGTCGGCGAGCGCCTCGCTCGCGAGCCCCCACTCGGCGTCCGGTGCCGCCGCGCGGAGGTCCTGCGTGAACCGCGCCCACATCGTGTCGTCGACGAGGAGCCGCCCCGAGTCGAGCCCGCGGTCGGCGAGCAGCTCGCGCGTCGCCGCGACCGGGTCGTCGCCGTCGCTCCACGTCCGGACCTCCCCGACGGTCGTCGCCTCCCGGACCTGCGTCTCGTACAGCGCCGGGGCGAGCAGCGCCGGCTCCGGGTCGGCCGCGCTCGCCGCCGGCACGACGAGGAAGAAGTGCCGCTCGCCCGGCTCCTCGGCGAAGCCGGTGAGGTACTGGAGGTTGCGGCTCGGGAACGCGACCAGCCCCGCCGCGCCGGCCTCGTCCAGCCGCTGCGCCGCCAGCTCGCGCCGCCGCTCGTGCGGGTCGGCCGGTCGCTCCCCTCCCGACCGGTCCGCGTGTGCGTCGTCAGTCACGGGTCGGGGTTCGGCCTCGGTATATAAGTAGGGTGGCCTTGCGGTGACAACAAGCGGCGCATAACTACCCCGGATCGGTCGCTATGTGATAGCATGTCGACCGAGAACGCTGCGACCTTCGACTGCCCGGAGTGCGACGTGAGCGCCCCCTCGACGTCGGTGCCGTACGACTCGCTCGGCTACGTCCTCTGTCCGGTGTGCGGGTACGCCGCGTCGCCGAGCGCCGGTCGGTCGCCGAGCGCCGGTCGGTCGCCGAGCACGGGCGACTGACCTCACCGACGCCGGGTGCCGGACCCGGACCCGGACCCGGACCCGGACCCGGACCCGGACCCGGACCCGGACCGCCGGCCGGCGGACGGTGCGCGCTCGGCCGCCGCGGAACCGCACCGCTTTAGCCGCGGGGCGCGTCCGCCCGGGTATGAGCTGGTCGCTGGAGCGCGACGACGGCACGGTCACCGAGTGGGAGCGATCTGACGGGTACGCGACCGTCAGGCTCCGCGAGCGCTCGGCCGGCGGCTTCGTCGTCCGCCTTGACGTGATGGAACAGGCGACCGACGAGTCGGCCTACGAGCGCGAGCGGTTCGACGGCCGGGACGCGGCCGAGGAGCGGGCGGCGGCGTGGCGCGAGGAGCGCGACCTCGACGGGTAGGGCGGGCCTCCGACACGCAGCGCGGACACCTACTCGATGTCGACGCCCTCGTCGAGGAAGACCTGACACTCGACGGTCCGCCCTTCGGGGTCCTCGGCGAAACACTGGTAGATGTCGTACGTCTCGTTCTCTCGCGGTTCCGTCACCACCGCGTCGCCGAGCCGCTCGCTCGCGGCGTCGACCCCGTCGCGGTCCGGGTAGACGAAGGTGAGGATGCCGCAGTCGTCGGCCGCGTCGCGCTCGCAGAACCCGAACAGGAACCCGTCGAACGCCAGGATCGTACAGTCGGGCTGTTCGAGCCGCACGGTCGCGTTCAGCCGCTCGCGGTAGAACTCGACGACCGCCTCGCGCCGCTCCGTCGCGTGGAAGACGATTCCGGTCACGTCCGTTCGCTCGGGCGGCGATCACTTCATCGCTCCGGGCGACGCGGTCGACGTCGCCGGACGCAACCTCACCGCTCCGGGTGCGCGGACGCGTCGAACCCGCCGCGGACGAGCGGCTTCGCGACGTGGCGGCGCGCGCTCGGCGGCACCTCGTACCACCCCGGTTCGAGGTCGCGCTCGATCGGCTCCGCGACCTTCCCCGGCGCGCTCGTCCCGCAGTCGCGACACCGGTACCCCTGTCCGCTCCCCGCCGACGACATCGACCGTCCGCAGTCGGGGCAGGTCGGGACCGCGGGCGCGGTCCGGACGAGGTCGCGGACGGCGAACTTCTCCAGTTTCAGGGTGCTCTCGGGCCCCGCCGCGTCCGGCCGCACCTCGTGCTCGCCGCAGAGGGTGACCCGGTCGCCGGGCCGGAGCGCGCGCACCCGGTCGCGGAACCGACCCGTGGGCGCGAACGCGACGGCGCGGAGCCGGTCGGCGTCGGCCCCGTTCTCCGCGTCGCTCCCGTCCTCGGCGCCGGACGCACCGTCGACGGCGACCGCGGCGCGGTCGCCCGCGACGTCGACGTGGACGTGTCCCCCCCGTTTCGTCTCCGGCTCGCCCGCGACCGTCCCGGCGATCCGGTAGCCGGCGCCGTCGCGGAGGTCGCCGATCCGGCCGGGCGCGAGGTGGGCGTCCGTTCCCTGGTTCGTCAGGAACGTCGCCGCGCGCTCGACCGGCTCGCCCTCGATCCTCTCCGCGACCGCGCGGCACGCGGCCGGGTCGTCGCCGCGGATCCCGTGGAGGATCGGGCCGGGGGCGTTCGGGACGCAGACCGCCGCGCCGGTCTCGCGGTCGACGGTGTCCCAGACCGTCGGGTACCCCGCCGCCGCGGCGTCGAAGACGCTCTCGGCGTCGACCTCGCGGGGCGTCCCGCAGCGGTCGAGCTCGCGGTAAGAGATGCGCTCGAACGTCCAGTCGTCGAACGCGGCCGGCGCGCCCACCGCCGCGAGCGCGCCGATCCGCCCCCGCCCCGCGACCGCCTCGTCCGCTCCGTCCGCCCCGCCGGCCGGGCCGACCGCGGCGTGTCGGAAGCCGTGTTCCTCCGCGATCTCGACCGCCTCCGCGACGGAGAGCCGCTCGCGGAGCGCGCGCCGCGCGAACGCGGCGACCGCCTCGGGGATCGGCGCGCCGGTCGGGTCGAAGGGGTCGCCGTCTGCGTCGCGGTCGGCGACGACGACGCCGGGAGAGGTCCGCGGGTCCGCCGCCGCCGCGAACTCCTCGATCGTCTCGACCGCGACCGTCGCGGCCCGCTCCGCGTCGACCCCGGAGACGTGGAGCGCGACCGCGGCGTTCCCGCGCGTCTTGTGCTTCACCGCCGGGTTCAGGCGGACGAGGAGGCGCCGCCGAACTCGGGCGTCGCCGTCCGCGAGCCGCGCCGCGATCCGCGTCGCCACGTACGTCGTGCACATCCCGCGCTCGCGGGAGTCGGTGTCGTCGACGGCGACGATCGGCATGTGCCCGCGTTCGCGGCGGCGCGTCAAGCCCCTTTCGAGGCCGGCCCCCGCCGACCGCAGAACGGAACTCCGGGGTTCGCCGACCGCGTTTCGCGGCCGGTCGAGTATTTAACCGTTTCCCGCCTCGAACGGCGGAAATCGCAGGCGGGCGGCAGTTTCGTCGCTACACCGACGACACAACGCATATATACGGCGAGACGCTTGTTCCGGCTATGTCCCGGACTGCGCTCATCGGGAACGTCACCGCGATGCTGGAGGACGCAGGGTTCCTCGTCAGCGACCGGTGTGCGGTCCGGCCCAAGAGCTTCGACGTGGCGGCCCGCCGCGACGAGGACCTCCTCCTGTTGAAGATCCTCGGCAACGTCGACGCGCTCGACGCGGAGACCGGCGCGGAGATGCGCCGGCTCGGCGAGTACCTCAGGGGGACGCCGATGGTGATCGGGATCCGCACCCGCGACGAGGAGCTGAAGCCCGGCGTCGTCTACTTCCGACACGGCGTGCCGGTGATCAACCCCGACACCGCCTACGACCTGTTCGTCGAGGGGATGCCGCCGCTCATCTACGCCGCCCCCGGCGGCCTGTACGTCAGCCTCGACGGCGACCTGCTGGCCGACGAGCGCGAGGAGCGCGGGTGGTCGCTCGGCCGGCTCGCGAACGAGCTGGGCGTCTCCCGGCGCACCGTCTCGAAGTACGAGGACGGGATGAACGCCTCCATCGAGGTGGCGATCCAGCTGGAGGAGCTGTTCGACCAGCCGTTCTCCAGCCCGGTGGACGTGCTCGACGGCGCGGACGAGGTCCGCGACTCGGAGCCCACCCCCTCCGCGCCCGAGGCGGACCCCGACGACGAGCACGTCCTCCACGTGCTCACGAGCGCGGGCTTCACCGTCCACCCGACCGCCCGCGCCCCGTTCAAGGCCGTCTCGGAGGACGAGGACAGCCCGACGACGCGCGTGCTCACCGGCCACTCGGCGTTCACCGCCGCGGCCGAGAAGCGCGCCCGGATCATGTCCTCCATCGGCGAGGTTGCCCGGACCCGCTCGGTGTACTTCACGGAGGAGGACGAGAAGCGCGAGTCGGTCGACGGCACCGCCCTCGTCTCCTGCGAGGAGCTCGCCGAGGTCACCGACCCCGAGGAGATCCGCGAGCTGATCCGCGACCGCGCCCGCGCCCCCTCCGAGGCCTGACCGGACCGCCGCGGCCCACCCGGTTCTCCCGTCTCACTTCCGCCGGCGAGCTTCCGCCCTCACCGGCCGAGTAACCGACTGAAGAAGCCGCCGTCCTCCTCCTCGTCGTCGGCGTCCGCGGTCGACTCCGTCTCGGCGTCCGCGTCCGCCGAGCCGTCCCCGGCGTCCGTCTCGCTCTCGTCGTCCTCCTCGGACAGCACGGTGTTCATCGTCCCGGTGTCGTCGTCGCGGAACGGGATGCTGCCCGCGAGTTCGTCGTCGATGTCGTCGTCCGTCTCCGAGTCGGCGCCCGAACCGCCCTCGGGCCCGTCGCCGCCGGCGTCGCGCTCGGCGGTCGCCCCGTGCGCCGTCTCGTCCGCGTCGGGGATCGCGTCCGACTCCTCGTCCGTCGCGGCCTCGGGGCCGGTGGCCTCGAGCTCGGCGGCCGCTCTCCCGCCGCTCACGGACTCGTCGCCGGCGTCGGGTCCGCCGGCCTCGTCGCTCTCGGTCGCCTCTTGGTCGGCGTCGATGCCCTCGCGAGCCGCCCCGTCGCCCTCGTCGACGGACTCCTCCGGCTCGTCGCCCTCGTCGGGTGTTCCCTCGTCGGTCGTCTCGCCTCCGTCATCGTCGGAGGTCTCGCTCCCGCCGTCAGCCGTGTCGTCGTCGCCGTCTTCGTCGGTGTCGTCGTCCGCGACGTCCCCCGTCGCTTCGCTCTCGCTCGCGACGATGATGTCGTCGCCGTCGCCCGGCTCCGCCACGCCGGCCGCGTCGGGGTCCGCGACGATGATGTCCTCGTCCTCCCGGTCGCCGTCGTCCGGGTCGCCGGAGTCCGCCGCTTCGCCGCCCTCCGCCTCGTCTTCCTCTCCGCCGCCTCCGTTTCCGTCCTCGTCCGGGTCGTCGTCGACGATCACCGCGTCGTCGTCTGTCGCGTCCGGCCGTTCCTCCCCGGTCTCGTCCTCGGGTACCTGCGGTTTCGCCGGTTCGCCGTCGCCGTCGGACTCGCCCTCGGCTTCGACTCCGCTCGCGCCGGCGGCCGCCTCGGCCGCGGGCTCGTCGAGCCCGGCCCCCTCCACGTCCGCGCCGGTCAGCGCTCGGGCCAGGTCGCGGTACGCGCCCGTCGCCGGCGCGTCGGGCGCGACGGCCAGCAGCGGGCGGTTCGCCGCCGCGGCCCGTGCGACGGCCTCGTCGTCCGGGACCCGGCCGAGGACGGGGGCGTCGAGGAGGGCGGTGACGACCTCGTCGGCGTCGTCGGTCGCGCGGGTGATCGCCGCGCCGACGACGGTCCCGCCGAGCCGCTCGGTCAGTTGCCGCGTCTTCTCGGTGTCGCCGAGGGCGCTCCGCTCCGGCGTCGAGACGAGCAGCGTCTCGTCGGCGATCGCGAGCGGGAGCGTGGAGTCGTGGGACAGCCCCGCGCCCGCGTCGACGAACACGTAGTCCGCGTCGTCGAACGCCTCGACGACCCGGCGGAGCCCCGACGGGTCCGCCGCGGCGTACGCGTCGAGATCGGTCGCCCCCGGGACGACCCGGAGGCCGGACGGCCCCTCGCGGACCGCGTCCTCCGGGTCCGCCTCGCCGGCCAGGGCGTCGTGGAGGGTGGTCTCGCCGGGCGTCACCCCGACGGCGCCCGCGAGGTTCGCCATGCCGAGGTCGGCGTCGATCGCGACGACGTCGGCGCCCGAATCCGCCAAGATCGTCGCCAGCGCGGCCGTCGTGGTGGTCTTCCCGACCCCACCCTTCGCCGACGCGACCGCATACACCGTTGCCATACGGTGAGGGTCCGGCGACTGCTACTTAAATGTAGGCGGCGGCGAGCGGATCTCCCGCCCGTCGCGGCCGGGTCCCGGCCGGAATCCGGGCGAGATCGCCCCGGAATCGGCGCGCAACCCCGCGGGCTTTCGCAAACACCTTATACGTCGCTTGTAGAGATTCAGGCGATTAGTAGCATGGCGAGACCAGAGGTGCTCAACTCGATCAAGGAGGCCGAACGGGAGGCGGACGAGATCATCGCTGACGCGGAAGCGGACGCCGAGGAGCGCCTCGCCGAAGCTCGAGAGCGCGCGGACGAGATCCGCGCCGAGGCCGAGGAGGAGGCGGAGGCCGAGGCCCAAGAGCGGCTCGAAGCGGCCCGAGAAGAGATCGAGGAGCGGCGCGAGGAGATCCTCGAATCGGGGCGCGACGACCGCGACGAGCTCGAACGCGAGGCCCGCGACCGGGTGGAATCGGCCGTCGAATACGCCGTGGAACGGTTCGAGGCGGCGGTCCACGACCAGGCCGAGGAGGCGGTGGATGCTCAGGCCTGAGCAGATGAGCCGGGTGTCGGTGACGGGCTCGAAGCGCGTCATCGACGACGTCATCGAGGCGGCGTACGCCCACCACTCCCTGCACGTCACGGACTACGACGACCGGTACGAGGGGTTCGAGCCCGGGACGTCGCTCGACGGCGCGGAGACCGTCAACGAGCGCCTCGTCACGGTCCGATCGCTCGAGAGCATCCTCGACGTCGACGAGGACGACGCCGAGGTCGCCCGGTCGCTCGACGACGACGAGCTCGTCGCCGAGCTCGAACGGGTCCGCGAGCGGGTCAACGAGCTCAACGACGAGCGCGACGAGCTCCAGGCCGCGATCCGCGACCGCCAGGAGGAGATCGACCGGATGGAGCCGTTCGCCGAGCTCGGGATCGACCTCGAGTACCTGCGCGGCTACGACTCGGTCGAGGTCGTCGTCGGCGAGGCCAAGCCCGACGCGGTCGAGGCCGCGCTCGCCGACGCCGACTCGATCGACGTCTTCGACGTGTTCGTCGGCGGCGACGTGCTCGCCATCGTCGCGCGGCCGACGGACCCCGACGCCGAGGGCGTCGTCCAGGACGCGCTCGTCGGCGTCGACATCGCGCTGCTCGACGTGCCGGACGCCGACGCCAGCCCTGAGGAGTACGTCGCGGAGCTGGAGGCCGAGCAGGCCGACCTCCGCGACGAGCTCGCCGGCGTCGAGCGCCAGCTCGAATCGGTGAAAGAGGAGGCGGCGGGCTTCCTGCTGCGCGCCGAAGAACAGCTCACCATCGAGGCCGAGAAGAAGGAGGCGCCGCTCTCGTTCGCGACCACCGAGAACGCCTTCGTCGCGGAGGGGTGGGTGCCGACCGAGACGTACCCCGACTTCGAGGCGGCGATCGTCGACGCGGTCGGCGACCACGTCGAGGTTGAGGAGCTCGAACGCGCCTCGTTCACCCCCGACGGCGACCACCACGCCGAGCCGGTCGACGACGAGTCGGGCGGCGCTGAGGGCGCGAGCGCCGTGGCCGCGGACCGCGAGGCGGAGACGGCGGTCGCCACCGACGGCGGCCACGCGGCGCACGGCTCCGACGACCCGCCGGTCGTCCAGGACAACGGCAGCGCGGCCGGCCCGTTCGAACTCCTCGTTCAGGCGTTCGGGCGGCCGAAGTACTCGGAGTTCGACCCGACGCTCCTCGTCTTCCTCACGTTCCCGGCGATGTTCGGGTTCATGATCGGCGACGTCGGGTACGGCGTCCTCTACGCCGCCATCGGGTTCTTCATGTACTCCAAGTTCGACGGCGCGTTCCGCGAACTGGGTTCCGTCGCGATGTGGGCCGGCGGCTTCACGATACTGTTCGGCATCTACTACGGTATCGACCTGTTCGGCTACCACGCCTACCAGCTGCTCGGGATCCACTGGCCGGTCGAGGGGAAGGGCCTCTCGCCCGCAGACCTCGACTGGGGGCTCTCGTTCCTCGTCGTGAGCGTGGTGTTCGGCATCGTCCACCTCAACGTCGGTCACGTGCTCTCGTTCGTGAGCACCGCCCAGCAGCACGACCTCAAACACGCCGTCTACGAGGCCGGCTCGTGGCTCCTGATCCTCAACGGCGCGTGGATCTGGATCTTCAGCCGGGTGTTCCCCAACTCGAAGCCCGACTTCCTGTTCGAGGCCGTCTCGGTCCTGACGTTCGGCGCCGTCTCGTTCGGCGGGTTCCCGGTCCTGGTCGGCTGGGCCGGCGCGGCCGCCGCGGTGCTCGGACTCGTCCTGCTCGGGATCGGCGAGCCGCCGGAGCTCGCCGAGTTCCTCTCGCCGGTCGTCAACGTCATCTCGTACGCCCGGCTGATGGCCGTCCTGCTCGCGAAGGGCGGGATGGCGCTCGCGGTCAACCTGCTCGCGTTCGGCGCCTACATCGACGACGGCGGCGACGGGAGCTTCCACTTCATCTTCAGCGCGGACTACCTCGCAAAGGTGCAAGAGACCGCGGACTACGAGCTCGTGTTCGCGGGGATCACCACGGCGTTCGACCCGGCCTCGATCGGCCTCGTCGGGATCGTCGCGCTCGTCGGCGGCATCGTCGTCGCGCTCGTCGGCCACGTCGTCGTCCTCCTGCTCGGGGTCACGTCCGCCGGCATTCAGGCGGTCCGCCTCGAGTACGTGGAGTTCTTCGGGAACTTCTACGAGGGCGGCGGCCGCGCGTACCTCCCGTTCGGCCGCGACCGGAAGTACACCCGCGACGACTGACGACGCCCCGCCGTCGGTCGCCGCTCGGTCTCGCCGCTTCGCGTGCGGTCGAACCCGGCAATCCCGTCGGGTTCTGACGCGGATAGCGCCTGCTTTCCCCGCCGTTCTCTCGGATCCCGTTCGGTCGTTTTGGGAAGCTTTATGACTCCTCTAGGGGCAACTAGCAACCGTTCGGAGACGAGCAACAGCAACTACTACCAATGTTTGAAGCTACCAACGAACTCGGGAACCTCGTACTGTCGACCGGTGGAACGCTGACTGACCCCAACGCCGCGGCGGCGCTCGCCGTCGGGCTCGCGGCGCTGGGCGCAGGCTACGCGGAGCGCGGTATCGGGTCGGCCGCCGTCGGCGCGATGGCCGAGGACGACGACCTCTTCGTCAACGGGCTCATCCTGACGGTCCTTCCCGAGACGATCGTCATCCTCGCGCTCGTCGTCGTCTTCATCGTCGGGTAACTCTCCAGCGTTTTTCAACCAATGAGTTTGGAAACCGTCGTTGAGGACGTTGAAGATGAGGCCCGCGCGCGTGCGGAGGAGATCCGCGAACAGGCCGAGGCCGAGGCCGACGAGGTCATCGAAGAGGCGGAGGCCGACGCGGACCGCATCCGCGAGGAGCGGCTCGCCGAGGTCGAGAGCCGGATCGACCAGGAGCGCGAACAGACGCTCTCGTCGGCGAAGCTCGAGGCCAAACAGGAGCGGCTGGGCGCCCGCCGCGACGTCTTGGAGGACGTCCACGACGAGGTCGAGGCGGCGATAGCCGACCTCGACGGCGACGACCGCCGCGACCTCACGGAGGCCTTACTCGACGCGACCCTCGCGGAGTTCGACGACGACGAGGACGTCGCCGTCTACACCCGCGCCGAGGACGTCGAGCTGCTCGAGGAGCTCGTGGCGGACCGCAACGCCGAGGTCGACGGCGAGGTCGACTGCCTCGGCGGCGTCGTCGCCGAGAGCGACACCTCCCGCGTTCGCGTGAACAACACGTTCGACTCGGTCCTGGAGTCCGTCTGGGACGACGAGTTGAAGAACATCTCGGAGCGGCTGTTCGACCAATGAGCGCCGCCGGTAGCTCGAACCCCGAGTACGTCGTCGCGCGGGTTCGTGCCCGCCGCGGCAGCCTCTACGGGGACGAGGAGTACCGCAAGCTGACCCGGATGGGGCCGGCCGAGATCGCCCGGTTCATGGAGGAGTCGAGCTACGGCGAGGAGATCAACGCGCTCGGCAGCCGCCACGGCGGCGTGGACCTGATCGAGTACGCGTTAAACCGGAACCTCGCCGAGCAGTTCGACGCCATCCTCGACTGGAGCGAGGGGCCGCTGTACGACCTCATCGCCCGCTACCTCCGGAAGTTCGACGCCTGGAACGTGAAGACGGTCATCCGCGGCGTCTACACCGACGCGGACCAGTCGGCCGTCGAGGCCGACCTGATCCGCGCCGGCGAGTTCGACGACCGGCGCATCCGTCGACTGCTGGAGGCGGACTCGATCGACGGCGTGATCGAGGTCCTCGAAGATACGATCTACGGCGAGCCGCTTCGGGAAGCGTTCGCCGAGTACGAGGAGGCGGGCGTGTTGGTGCCCTTGGAGAACGCGGTCGACCGCGCGTTCTACGAGCGGCTCCTCTCCGGGCTCGGCGGCGACGAGCCGACCCGGCAGTACGAGGCGTTCCTCAAGGCGGAGGTCGACTTCCGGAACGCGACGAACGCGCTCCGGCTCGCCCGCTCGGGCGCGGACATCGACCCCGCGGCGTACTTCATCGAGGGCGGCGACCTGTTCACCCGCTCGTCGCTCGCGCGGCTGGCGCAGAACCTCGACGAGCTGGTCGAGTACATCGGCGACAGCCAGTACGGCGACGAGCTCGGGCCCGCGCTGCGCGAGCTCGAGGAGGCGGACAGCCTCATCGCGTTCGAGCACGCCATCGACGGCGCGCTGTTGGCGTACGGCGACCGGCTCGGCACGATCCACCCGGTGTCGGTCACCCCGGTGATCTCCTACATCCTCGCGAAGGAGCGCGAGACGGAGAACATCCGGGCGATCGCCCGCGGGAAGGAGGCCGGCCTCTCGCCCGACGAGATCGAATCGGAGCTGGTGATAACATGAGCCAGGAGATAGCGGTCGTCGGCAGCCCGGAGTTCACGACCGGATTCCGCCTCGCCGGCGTCCGAGCGTTCGAGAACGTGCCGGACGAGGAGAAGGACGAGGCGCTCGACGACGCCGTCGAGCGGACGCTCGACGACGACGACGTCGGCATCATCGTGATGCACGACGACGACCTCGACCACCTCTCGCGGGGGACCCGCGAGGCCGTCGAGGGGAGCATCGAGCCGGTCCTCGTGACGCTCGGCGGCTCCGGCGCCGGCAGCGGCGGGCTGCGCGACCAGATCAAACGCGCCATCGGCATCGACCTGATGGAGGAAGACGACTAATATGAGCAAAGCAGACACAACCGACGCCGAGACAGACAGCGGCGTCATTCAGAGCGTGAGCGGTCCGGTCGTGACCGCCCGCGATCTCAACGCCCGCATGAACGACGTCGTCTACGTCGGCGACGAAGGGCTCATGGGGGAAGTGATCGAGATCGAGGGCGACCTCACGACCGTTCAGGTGTACGAGGAGACCTCCGGTGTCGGCCCCGGCGAACCCGTCGAGAACACGGGCGAGCCGCTGTCGGTCGACCTCGGCCCGGGGATGCTGGATGCCATCTACGACGGCGTTCAGCGCCCCCTGGACGTGCTGGAGGGCAAGATGGGCAGTCCGTACCTCGACCGCGGGGTCGACGCGCCCGGCATCGACCTCGAGGAGGAGTGGGAGTTCGAGCCCGAGGTCGAGGCAGGCGACGTCGTCGAGCCCGGCGACATCGTCGGGATCGTCGAGGAGACGGTCACCATCGATCACAAGGTCATGGTGCCGCCGGACTACGAGGGCGGCGAGGTCGTCGCCGCCGAGTCCGGGACCTTCGATGTCACCGAAACGGTCGTCGAACTGGACAACGGCGAGGAGATCTCGATGCACCAGGAGTGGCCGGTGCGCGAGGCCCGCCCCGCCAACGACAAGAAGACGCCCCGGACGCCGCTGGTGTCCGGCCAGCGCATCCTCGACGGCCTGTTCCCGATCGCGAAGGGCGGGACGGCCGCGATTCCCGGGCCGTTCGGCTCCGGGAAGACGGTCACGCAACACCAGCTCGCGAAGTACGCCGACGCGGACATCATCGTCTACGTCGGCTGCGGCGAGCGCGGCAACGAGATGACGGAGGTCATCGAGGACTTCCCCGAGCTGGAGGACCCGGCCAACGGCAACCCGCTGATGGCCCGCACCTCGCTCATCGCGAACACCTCGAACATGCCCGTCGCGGCGCGTGAGTCCTGTATCTACACGGGGATCACGATCGCCGAGTACTACCGCGACATGGGGTACGACGTGGCGCTGATGGCCGACTCCACCTCGCGGTGGGCGGAGGCGATGCGCGAGATCTCCTCCCGGCTGGAGGAGATGCCCGGCGAGGAGGGGTATCCCGCGTACCTCGCCGCCCGCCTGGCGCAGTTCTACGAGCGCGCCGGCTACTTCGAGAACATCAACGGGACGGAGGGCTCCGTCTCGGCGATCGGCGCGGTGTCGCCGCCCGGCGGCGACTTCTCCGAGCCGGTCACCCAGAACACGCTGCGTATCGTGAAGACGTTCTGGGCGCTCGACGCGGACCTGGCGGAACGCCGCCACTTCCCGTCGATCAACTGGAACGAGTCCTACTCGCTGTACAAAGACCAGCTCGACCCCTGGTTCGAAGACGAGGTCGCCGACGACTGGGCCGAGCGGCGCCAGTGGGCGGTCGACGTGCTCGACGAGGAGACGGAGCTGCAAGAGATCGTCCAGCTCGTCGGGAAGGACGCCCTGCCCGACGACCAGCAGCTCACCCTGGAGGTCGCGCGCTACCTGCGCGAGGCGTACCTCCAGCAGAACGCGTTCCACCCGGTCGACACGTTCTGTCCGCCGGAGAAGACGTACCTGATGCTGACGACGATCCAGACGTTCAACGACGAGGCGTTCGACGCGCTCGACGCCGGCGTCCCGGTCGAGGAGATCATCGACATCGAGTCGGCCCCGCGGATTAACCGCATCGGCGTCCAAGAGGACTACGAGGAGTACGTCGAGGATCTCAAAGCCGAGATCACCGAGGAGCTCCGGAGCCTCTACTGACCATGAAAGAGTATCAAACCATCACCGAGATCAGCGGTCCCCTCGTGTACGCCGAGGTCGACGAGGCGATCGGCTACGACGAGATCGTCGAGATCGAGACGGCACAGGGCGAGACGCTGCGCGGACAGGTGCTCGAATCCTCTGAGGACGTGGTCGCCATCCAGGTCTTCGAGGGCACCTCCGGTATCGACAGAGACGCGTCCGTCCGCTTCCTGGGCGAGACGATGAAGATGCCCGTCACCGAGGACCTCCTCGGGCGGGTGCTGGACGGCTCCGGCCGCCCGATCGACGACGGCCCGGAGATCGTCCCCGAGGAGCGCCAGGACATCGTCGGCGCGGCGATCAACCCGTACTCCCGGGAGTACCCCGAGGAGTTCATCGAGACGGGCGTCTCCGCCATCGACGGCATGAACACCCTGGTCCGGGGGCAGAAGCTCCCGATCTTCTCCAGCTCCGGGCAGCCGCACAGCGAGCTCGCGATGCAGATCGCGCGGCAGGCCAGCGTGCCCGAAGAGGAGGAGGGCGACGACGAGGAGGGCTCCGAGTTCGCCGTCATCTTCGGCGCGATGGGGATCACCCAGGAGGAGGCCAACGAGTTCATGGAGGACTTCGAGCGTACCGGCGCGCTCGAACGCTCCGTGGTCTTCATGAACCTCGCGGACGACCCCGCCGTCGAGCGGACGGTCACGCCGCGGATGGTCCTGACGACGGCCGAGTACCTCGCCTTCGAGAAGGACTACCACGTCCTCGTCATCCTGACGGACATGACCAACTACTGCGAGGCGCTCCGCGAGATCGGGGCGGCCCGCGAGGAGGTGCCCGGCCGCCGCGGGTACCCCGGGTACATGTACACCGACCTGGCGCAGCTGTACGAGCGCGCCGGCCGGATCAAGGGACGCGAGGGCTCGGTCACGCAGATCCCGATCCTCACGATGCCGGGCGACGACGACACTCACCCGATCCCGGACCTGACCGGGTACATCACGGAGGGACAGATCTACGTCGACCCCGACCTCAACAGTCAGGGCCTTCAGCCCCCGATCAACGTCCTCCCCAGCCTGTCGCGGCTGATGGACGACGGCATCGGCGAGGGGCTCACCCGAGCCGACCACGCCGACGTGAAAGACCAGATGTTCGCGGCGTACGCGGAGGGTGAGGACCTCCGCGACCTCGTGAACATCGTCGGTCGCGAGGCGCTGTCGGAGCTGGACAACAAGTACCTCGACTTCGCGGACGCGTTCGAGTCCGAGTTCATCGACCAGGGCTTCGACGAGAACCGCGACATCGACGAGACGCTCTCGATCGGCTGGGACCTCCTCTCGATGCTGCCGAAGGACGCCCTCAACCGGATCGACGAGGAGTTCATCGAAGAGCACTACCGCGAGGACGAGTCCGAGCGCGAAGTCCTCGAAGCGGCCGACTGACGGCCCGACTCACTTTTTGACGCCTGCGACGCCGCGTCCGGACAGCGGCGCTGCTCGCCGTCGCTCGCAGTCGTCGTCGGGGCGATCCGCCGCGTCTGAAAAGAATTAACCGCCTCGGAGCGGAAGCTTCCCCCAAGATGGCCAAGGACGTCAAACCGACGCGGAAGAACCTGATGGCGATCGAGGACCGCATCGAGCTCTCCGAGCGCGGTCACGACACGCTCGAACAGAAGCGCGACGGGCTCATCATGGAGTTCATGGACATCCTCGACCAGGCGCAGGACGTCCGGTCCGAGGTCTCCGAGAACTACGAGACGGCCCAGCGCAAGATCGACATGGCCCGGGCGATGGAGGGCGACGTCGCCGTCCGCGGCGCGGCCGCGGCGCTGAAAGAGCACCCCGAGATCACGACCCAGTCGAAGAACATCATGGGCGTCGTGGTCCCGCAGATCGAGTCCTCGAAGGTCCAGAAGAGCCTCGACGAGCGCGGGTACGGCCTGCTGGGCTCCTCGGCGCGGATCGACGAGGCGGCCGACGCCTACGAGGAGCTGTTAGAGAAGATCATCCTCGCGGCCGAGGTCGAGACGGCGATGAAGAAGATGCTCACCGAGATCGAGACCACGAAGCGCCGCGTGAACGCCTTGGAGTTCACGCTGCTCCCGACGCTCTACGAGAACCAGGAGTACATCGAGCAGAAGCTCGAAGAGCAGGAGCGCGAGGAGATATTCCGCATGAAGAAGATCAAAGCGAAGAAGGAGGAAGAAGAGCGGGCGGAGGCCGAGGAGGCGACCGCGGAGGTCGCGGCCGCGGAGACCGAAGAGCCCGAGCCCGCCGACTGACGTCCTCGCGGCGCCTCTCTCGAGTCGCCATCACCGCTTCCGCGCCGGTCGCCGCTCGTTTTCCCGCCGTCGGCTTTTAGCCCGCCCCGCCCGTAGCGACGGGCGTGTCCTGTCCACACTGCGGCGCCGAGGCCGTCGCCTTCGCGGTGCCGCCGGCGCTCCGCGAACACGCCCCCGCCGATCCGGCGGCGATCTGTACGCGGTGTCTACGCGTCGCCGCGGCCGACGAGGCGGGCGTCGCGGGCGCGGCGACCGACGACCCCGACCTCGCCCGCGTCGACCCCGCCTTCCCGTCCGGCGAGGCCGGGATCGCCTTGGCGCTCTGCTGCGGGGAGCTGGAGTCGTTCGCCACGAACCGCGCGTCGATCGAGGCCCTGGTCCGTCACGCCGAGGGGGCGGGCGCGGACGTGTTCGCGTTCCTCGGCCGACTCGACGCCGCCGACGCCGCGTTCGACCTCGACCGCCGCCGGAAGGCCCTGATAGACGCGCTCTGAGCGGACGCGCGTCGAGCGGGTCGGCGGCCGCGGCGAGCGCGACCGCGGCGACGAGCGCCTACAGGTCGACCCCGTCCGGGTCGTTCCACTCGTCGTCGTCGCCGTCGTCCGCCTCCGTGCCCGCCGGACCGAGCCGCTCTTCTCCCTGCCGCGACTCGTGGACGGCGAAGCCACCGGTGCGGCCGTCGCTCCCGCCGGCGTACGGGTCGGTCTCGGAGTCGTAATCGCGCTCGCCGCGCTCGAAAATATACGCGAAGAACCCGAACAGCGGGACGAAGAAGGCGATCAGCGCCCACTTCCGCGGATCCATCCCGTACTTGGGCGCGTCGACGTACGCGTAGGCGGCGAAGCCGACGAGCCACGCGAGCGGGACGCCGACGAGGATGACGACGACGAGCGGTGTCATACCGTCGCTTCGACCGCGCGGTAATAAGGCTGCGGGCGGGTCGCCGGTCCGCGCGCTACAGGAACGGCCGCCAGTAGAACGGGCTGACGAACCCCTCGATGACGGCGGCGACGCCGAACAGGATTCCGAGCCCGACCGTCACCCAGAACGCGGTCTCTAAGGCGTCCGCGAACCGCTCGCGGCTCGCGCGGCCGCGGAACGCCCGCCACGACACGGCGCCGAGGCGGATCCCGAGCGCCCCCGAGGCGATGAGCGCGGGGATCTCGAAGATCCCGTGGGGGACCACGAACGCGACGAGCGCCGGGAGGTTCTCCTCTAGGGCGGCGGTGGCGCCGAGCGCGAGGCCGTTGAACGCGAGCGACGAGAGCGCGGGGAGGACGAACCCCGCCCCGGAGAAGGCGGTCGCGATCGCGACGCCCCAGTTGTTCCCGAAGTACGTCAGCGTCGCCACGGGCGGGATCTGTCCGACCAGCCGCGACTCGATCGAGGTCGGGACCGTCTCGGCGAACGGCGCGGCGCCCAGCCAGCCGACCGCGCCGAAGCCGACGGCCACCGCGAGCGCGAGGGCGTGACTGCCGGGCGTCGACCGGACGAAGCTCCCGAGCGCCCGCCAGCCGCGGCGGGCCCCGCCGACGAACTGCGCCCTGACGCCGGCCTCGGGCGGCGAGACGGGGTCGACCGTGCCGCGGTAGTCGCCGTAGAGGACGGTCTTCAGCAGGTCGAGCGCGGGCGCGACGACGACCGCGCTGGCGAGCGCGACGACGGGGCCGCCGCCGAGGAACGCGAGCCCGGAGGCGACCGACGCGACGGCGACCAGCGAGCCGATCGCGACCACGAGGTAGGCGGCGGCGTCGACGGGGTTCGAGCGCACGAAGCCGCCCGCGCCCTCGACCGCGCCGACCACGCCGGCGTCGTCGACGACGACGGCGACCGGCGCGAACGCGAACAGGATCCGGACGAGCGCTAAGGCGACGAACCCGACGAGGAGGGCGGCGACCGCGACCGCGGCGCCGAGGAAGGGGTTCGCGAGGAACGCCGCGCCGACCGCGATCGACCCGAGCGCGAGGACGGCGATCCAGAGGAGGAGCTCGGCGACGTACACCCCGAGGAATGTGAGCCAGCGGGACCGCGCGCCGGCGATCCCGCCGACGAGCCCCCGCTCGTCCCGGAGGCTCGCGATGACCGCGGAGAGCTGCCCGGCCGAGACGACGGCGTACGCGACTATCGCGAGGACGACCGAGACGAGCACGCCGGCGACGAACAGGGCCCCGACCGTCGGCGTCAACAGGGGCTCGAACGCGGGCGTCAGGCCCTCGGCCCACGCCTGAAGCGCCTCCGGGTCCTGCGTCTCCGGCGGCGGCTCGACCCCGGCGAGGGCGTCGCCGACGGCCGCGAGCCGCCCGGAGAGTTCGAGGTGGAGGTAGATCCCCGCCAGCGCGGCGAACGTGCCGAGGCGGGCGATCACCGGGACCGCGGTGCCGAGGAGGTAGAAGGGGAGAAGCTGTGCGGGGCGGCGACGGAGGGTCGCTGTCGTTGCCGAGACGGCGGCGGAGAGGTCCATGCCCTCGCTTCGGCCGTGCCACACAAAAAAGAGCGTGTCCGCGAACTAATCCCAGAACGACTGCGTGCGCGCGTACTCCCGCTCTTGGCGGAGCACGTCGCGGTAGAACTCGTCTTCGTCCTCGCGGAGCTTGTTGATGATCCGCGCGGCGTTGTGGGGGCCGACGCCGCGGGCGGCGAGGGCGATCACCGCGCGCTTCCCGTGGGTCTGGACGAGGCTCGCGGCGCGGTGGGCCCGCTCGGTGCGGCGCTCCTGCTCGTCATCCTTCTCGGGCGCGCGCACCGCGGCGACCGTCTCGTCGTCCCACGGGTTCAGCGCCGCGATCCGCGTCGACCCGCACTCGGGGCACTCGGGCTGGTCGCGGACGCGTCGGACCTTCGTCGTCTGCTTCCAGTCCGTACAGTGGAGACAGAAGCAGATGACGCGGTCGTCTCGAATGCGCTCTTTGACCGTCTCGATCACGTCGGCGTCGGCGTTGTCGGGGACGAGGAACTCCGTGCCGGCGGACCGGCCTGCAGTGCCGAGCGGCGTCCGCTCGCGGGCGATCGTGAGGTCGAGCGAGCCGTCCTGAACCGCCGCGAGCAGGTCCGCGGTCTCCGGCACGGCGAGGTCGGCGTGGAACACCTCGCGGAGCGCCTCGTCGTAGACCGGCGTGTCCTCCAGGGCGGCGAGCAGGCGGTCGCCGCCGAACTTCCCTCGCCCCTCCTTGTACCGCTTGACGGCGCCGAACTTCGCGGCGACCTGCGCGAGCGTGAACTTCAGCGCGTCCGACTTCTTCACCGCGAGTTCGAGGTACGCCTCCAGCCGGTCGGGGTCGGTCGTCTCCAGCACCTCGCGGAACGTCCCGGGGCCGACGCCGCCGGGGACCTCGAACTCGATCCGGTACGGGTCGACGTCCATGCCGACCGACGAGCCGGCACGCTGGCCGACCAGCGCCGCGAGCAGGCGCGCGAGCGTCTCGTTGACCTCGTGGCCGAAGGCGGCGTTGACCGCGACGGTGCGCGCGCTCCCCTCGATCACGACCCGCTCGTCCGTGGGGACCGGGTGGCCGGCGTCGACGTGGTCGACGACGGACTTCAGCGCGGCCGCGACCGTCTCCGCGTCGGTCGGGTAGCGCTCGGCGAGGTCGGCGGCGACGGCCTCGGGGGTCGAGCCGGCCTCCAGCGCGGCCGCGGCCTCGCCGCGAATTCGACCCACCTCCTCGGCGACGGGCTTCGGGACGGGGATCTCCTGGCCCACCCACGAGGGGACCTCGCCGGTCGGGTCGGGGATCGGCGTCACGTTCACGCGCTCCTCATCCTCGTCGATCTCCGTGATCTTCCACATCTCGCCGCGCTGGACGAACGTCTCGCCCGGCCCGGCGAAGTTGACGACGAACTGCTCGTCGAGGGTCCCGATGCCGCGTCTGGAGGACATGTCGTACACCTCGTAGGTGGCCTCGTCGGGGATCATCGAGAGGTTCGCGTAGAAGTACTGCCAGGTGCCGCCCGACTTCTCCAAGGTGTCCGTCTCCTCGTCGAGCCACAGCAGCCGGTTCCCGTCGAGCTCGCGGACGACCTCCTGGAACCGCGGCTCGGAGAGGTCCCTGAACGGGTAGGCGTCCGTGATCGTCCGGTACGCCTCGCGGGCGTGGAGCTCCCCCTCGTCCATCACGAGGCCAACGACCTGGTTCGCGACCGTGTCGAGGCTGGCGTGGTGGATGTTCGCGGGCTCGACGAGCTCCTCGCCCGCCCGCCGCGCGATGGCCATCGCTTCGAGGGTGTCGTCGCCCCCCTGCGCGACGACGGTCCCCTCGGAGACGAGGTCGCGGCGGTGGCCCGCGCGCCCGACGCGCTGGAGCAGCCGGGCGACCTCGCGCGGGCTCCCGTACTGGACCACGTGGTCGACGCGCCCCACGTCGATCCCGAGCTCCATCGAGGAGGTACAGACGAGCCCGTCGAGGTCGCCCGACTTGAAGCGGTCCTCAACGTCGATCCGGACCTCCTTCGAGAGCGACCCGTGGTGGAGCTCGATCTCGGTGGGGGCGTCGACCCCGCGTTCCCGCTCCTTCTCCGCGAGCGTCTTGAACCGCGATCCGAGCGCCTCCGCGGTCTGTCGCGTGTTGACGAAGATCAGCGTCGACTCGTTGTCCGCGACGATCTCGCGGATCGTCCGCACGTGGCTCGCGGTCGTCTCGTCGACCGCGAGCTCGCCCGCGAGCGTCGTGTCGCGGTCCGTAATCTCGGGGTCCAGCACGCGCACGTCGGTCCGCGTCCCGGCCGCGACCTCGACCGTCTCGAAGTCGCGGTCCCCTTCGCGGTCCGGGTCGCGGGTCCCCGTCCCGACGAGGAACCGGCCGACCTCCTCCGGATCGCCCACCGTCGCGGAGAGCCCGATCCGCTGGAACGGCCCCGCCACGCGGCGGAGCCGCTCCATGCCGACCGTGAGCTGCGCGCCCCGCTTCGCCGAGGCCAGCTCGTGGACCTCGTCGACCACGACGTGCGCCACGTCTTCGAGCGCGGCCCGCATCTTCGAGCCCGTCAAGATCGCTTGGAGGCTCTCCGGCGTCGTGATGAGCACGTCCGGCGGGTCGTCGGCCTGCTTGGACCGCTCGTACTGCGTGGTGTCGCCGTGGCGCACCGCGACCTCGACGCCGAGGGTCTCGCCCCACCACTCCAGCCGGTCCATCATGTCGCGGTTGAGCGCGCGGAGGGGGGTGATGTAGAGGGCGGAGATCCCCTCGCGGGGCGGGTCGCCGGGCGAGTTTCGGGCCTCGGCGAGCGCGTCGAAGACGGGGAGCATCGCGGTCTCCGTCTTCCCGGTGCCGGTGGGGGCTAAGACGAGCGCGTTCCGCCCGGCCGCGAGCGGCGGGATCGCCTCGCGCTGGGGCTCCGTGGGCGTTGAAAACCCCCGGTCCGAGAGCGCCTCGCGGACCTCGCTCCCGAGGTGCGCGAACGCGTCCATCCCCGACGGCTCCGACATGCTCTGATCGTGTTCGATTGGGCGCTCGGGCGATTAAGCCCGTCGCCGTGCGCGATCGATCCGCTTCCCCCGTCCGGGCCGTCGCCCCGCCCCGACGCGCTCAGTCGGCGCGGCGGAGCTCGACGGTGAACACGCTCCCGGTCGGCTCGTTGTCCTCGACCCACACGTCGCCGCCGTACCTGTCGACGAGCGTCTTGACGAGGTACAGCCCGATCCCCGTTCCACCGCTTTCGAGTCCCTTCTCGCCCTCTTGGAAGATCTGCGCCTTGTGGTCGTCCGCGATCCCGGGACCGTTGTCCGCGATCGACACGCGCACCGTCTCGTCCGACACGCTGGTCGACACCGTGATCTCCGCCACGTCCTTGTCGTTGTGGACGACGGCGTTCGTCAGGAGGTTCCGGAACGCCGCCTCCAGCAGGTCGTCCGCCAACACCGTCACGTCCGGAATCGTCTCGTCCACGGTGACCGTCGCGCGGTCTTTGTCCGACCGGATCTGTTCGATCTGCTCGGTGAGTTCGGTGCGGAGGTCGACCGGCTCTTGATCGGCACCGACCTGTAGCAGTACGTCGGTGACGTCTCTGGCCGTCTCCGTGATGTCTGCGGCCTGCCGCGCCGCGCCGATGACCGTCCGCGCGTACGTCCGACTCTGCTCGTCCGGCAGCGACTCCTCGAGGAACTCGGTGTACGACTCGACGACCATCAGCTGGTTCCGGATGTCGTGGCGGACGACCTGGTTCAGGAGCTTGAGGTTGTCCCGCTGTTCCTCCAGCGTCCGCTCGTACTCCTTGAGTTCCGTCACGTCGCGGGCGTACCCCAACACCGCGTCCTCGCCGGTGTCCGGGGCCTCGTACGGTATCTTCGTCGTCTGGAGGATGCGCGTCTCCCCGTCAGCCGTGGTCAGCGTCTCCTCGCCGACCGCCTTCGGCTCGCCCGACTCGATCACCTCCAAGTCGTCCTGTCGGAACGCCTCCGAGTCTTCGACGTCCGGAATGATCTCCGCCTCGGTCTTCCCCTCGACCTCCTCGGGCGTCTTTCCGTACGCCGCCGCGGTCGCCTCGTTCGCCAGGAGGTACTCGCCCTCGCGGTTCTTCACGAACACGAGGTCCGGCACCAGGTCGATGATCTGCCGGAGCTCCTCGCGCGTCGATTCGAGGGCGGCCTCGTACTCTCTCCGCTCCGTGATGTCTTGGAACAGTCCGAGCGCTCCGGTGACCGCTCCGTCCTCGCCGAACCGAGGGTCGCCGATGGCCCTGACCCACCGGGTCTCACCGGTCGTCGTGACGATCCGCAGCTCGAGGTCGTACGACTCGCCCTCCGTTCGTAGCCGCTCGAAGGCGCTCTCGATGGCGTCGCGGTCGTCCGGATGATAGAACTGTATTCCGTCCTCCAGCTCGACCGACTCCGTCGTCGGTAGCTCGTGGATGCGGTACACCTCGTCGCTCCACGTCAGCGACTCGTCGACCAGGTCGACCTCCCACCACCCGATCGACGCGCTCTCCTGCGTTCGCTCGATCAGTCGCCGGGTCCGTCGCAGCTCCTCCTCCCGTCGCTTCTGCTCGTCGACGTCGAGGTGGATCCCCACCGCGCGCACCGGTCCGCCGTCCTCGTCGCGCTCCACCACCTTCCCGATGTCACGGATCCACTTCCACTCGCCCGACGCGGTCCGCATCCGGTGTTCCGCGTCGTAGTACTCGGTCTCGCCGTCGACGTGGGCCGACAGAGCGTCCTCGACCGCCGGGAGGTCGTCGGGATGGACGCGGCGCTCCCACGCGTCGAGGTGCGGCTCGATCTCGTCGAGCGAGTGGCCCAGCATCTCCGCCCACTGGTCGTTGAACTCGACCTCGTCAGTGGTCACGTCCCAGTCCCAGACGCCGAGGTTCGCGCCTTCGACCGCGAGTTCGAGTCGGTCTTTGATCCGTTGGACCGTCCGCTCCCGCTCTCGCTGCTCCGTGACGTCGCGAGCGACGCCGACGATCCGCGTCACCGACCCCTCGTCGACGACCGGGCTCAGCCGCGTCTGCCACTCTCTCCGCCCCTCCGGCAGCGCGAGCGCCTCCTCGTACTCGATCGTCTCGCGGGCCTCGACGCAGCGGCGGTAGTTCTCCGCGACCGCCGCGCCCTGCTCCTCGCCCAGCAGCTCCCGCGGCGTCTTGCCGCGGATCTCTTCGAGGGAGATACCGGTGAGCCGTTGGTGAGACGCGTTGGTCCGTCGGAACCGGAAGTCGTACCCCGCGTCTCCGGCCTCGACGTCGATCAGGAAGACCGCGTCCTCCATCTCGCAGAAGATCGTCTCGTAGACGCCCCGCTCCTCGTCCCCGACCGCGAGATCGGACTCCGACTCGGGGGCCGGTCGCTGCCGATCCGTCATACGTCGGCGTTGGCCGGCCGCAATATAAGTTATTCCGACCTGGAGGGTCCCGCGCCCGCTATGTCACGCCGCCCTGGCTCGTCGCGTACCTCTCGTGTGCGCCGGCGTCGAGGATCGCCTCGACCTCGTCGACCACTTCGAGTACGTCGGCGAAGGACGTGTACGGGGCCGCGGGACAGACCCGCACCACGTTCGGCGGCCGGAAGTCGACGACGACGCCGCGGTCCTTGAGCGCCGCGCTCAGCCGCTCCGCCTCGGGGTGTTCGAGGGCGACGTGCCCGCCGCGGGCGTCGCGCTCGCGCGGCGTCCCGACCGAGACCGCGGGGAGCCGGTCGTCGACCAGGGCGATCAGGAAGTCGGTCAGGGCGAGCGACTTCTCGCGGAGGCGCTCGATCCCGGCCTCCCGCAGGAGCTCCACGGAGCCCTCCAGCGGCGCGGCCGCGAGCAGCGGCGGGGTACCGATCTGCCACGCGCCCGCGGAGTCGGCCGGCGTGTAGGTCATGTTCATCTCGAACTGCGTCGCCTTCTCGTGGCCCCACCAGCCCGCCAAGGCGGGCGTGAGCCCGTGGTGCCGCTCCGCGACGAACAGCGCGCCGATCGAGCCGGGGCCGGCGTTGAGGTACTTGTACGTGCACCAGACCGCGAAGTCGACGCCCGCCGCGCCGAACTCGTGCGGGACGGCGCCCGCGGAGTGGGCCGCGTCGAAGCCGGCGTACGCGCCCGCCTCGTGGGCCGCCTCGGCGATCCGCTCCACGTCGAACAGCTGGCCCGACCGGTACAGCGCGGTCGGCATGAAGACGATCCCCACGTCGTCGTGCGCGTCCAGCGCGGCCTCGACGTCTCCGGGGTCGATCGTCCGCCCGTCGCGGCTCGGCACGACCCGGAGCTTCTCGTCGGGGTCGATCCCCCGCTGCCGGAGCTGGGCGCGGATCGCGTAGTGGTCGGACGGGAAGTCGAGCTCGTTGACGAGGACCGCCGGGTCGTCCTCGGGGTCGCCCTCCGGCGCCCACTTCCCGTCCGCGCGCTCTAACTCCTCGCGGTCCGGGCCGTTCCCGGCCAGCAGCTCGTCGAGGAAGGTGCCGACGAGCGTGTGGATGTTCACCGTGATCGAGTTGCCGACGACCACCTCTTCGGGGTCGGCGCCCACCAGCGGCGCGAGCGCGCCGCCCAGCCGCTCGCCGACCTCGAACCACGGCGGGTCGGCGTCGGTCCACCCCGCGATGAGCCGGTCGCGCCACTCGTCGACGACGCGGTCGAGGCTCGCGAGGGCGGCGTCGCTCGCGGGGCCGAGCGAGTTGCCGTCCATGTAGAGCAGGTCGTCCGGGATCCGGTACCGGTCCGCGAACCCGGCGAGCGGGTCCGCGTCGTCGAGCCGGGCGGCGAGGACGGCGGGGTCGGCGCCGCCCGCGTCGCCGCCGGTGCCGTCATCGCCGCCGCCGCTACCGAGCCCCTCGCCCGCGAGCGCCTCGCGCGCGGGAGCGTACGGGTCGTCCATACGGGAAGGGACCGCGCCGGCGACTAAGCGTTTCCGGGGGCGGCCGCGCCCGCCGGATCCCTCGCCGGGCGTCGGCCGCTACTCGACGATGTCGATGGCGGGGCGGCCGGGCTCCGCCTTGCTGACCACGCCCTCGTCGGCGTCGGCGGCGCGCTCGACGCGCACCGGCGCGTCGAACTCGCGCTCGATCAGCCACGCGGCGGCGCGCAGGGCGTCGTACTCGGCGTCGCCGTCGAGGGTCTCGCGCAGCGCCTCGCGGTTCGCCTGGAGGTCCTGGCCGTACGAGGCGGCGTCGTCGCCCCGCTCGCGGATGTGGTCCTCGGCCATCAGCTCCGAGATCAGGTTGTCGGCGTCGCTGTCGATCGCGATCTCAAGGGCGTCGTACTTCCAGTCGGGGGCGACGACCACGTCGATCCGCTCGGGGTCCTCGATCCCCGCGACGTCGACGATGTCGCGCACGTCCTCGCGGGTGTTCGCGACCAGCCGGCGCCGGCGCTCGACGGTGTCGCGGTCGACGCTCGCGGTCGGCCACTCGGCCTCGGCGACGAACCCGTCGCGGCCGAGCGTCTCCCACAGCTCCTCGGCCAGGTGCGGCGCGACCGGCGCCAGCAGGCGCACGGCCACGTCCAGCCCGCGCTCGAAGACGGCCGGGTGCGGCTCGGCGCCCTCGCGGTAGCTCCGGAGGGTGCGGACCAGCTCCTGGGCCTCCCGCAGCGCGACGTTGAACGTCAGGTCGTCGTACTCGGCGCCCGCGATGGCGACCGCGGCGTCGGTCTCGTCAGCGACGTAGTCGTCGATCTCGTCGCGGTCGGCGGCCTCGCCGTCGCCGCCGCCGGCAGTCGCCACCTCGCCCGCGGCGTACGCCTCGACGAGGTCGCTGAGGCGGGTCAGGAAGCGGTGCGTGGAGCGGACGCCCTCCTCGGACCAGTCGAAGTCGCGCTCGGGCTGGGCGGCCTCCATCATGAACAGCCGCGCGGTGTCGGCGCCGTACTCGTCGACGATCCGCTGGGGCGAGACGACGTTCCCCTTCGACTTCGACATCTTCTCGCCCTCCAGCTGGACCATCCCCTGTGCCAGCAGGTTCGTGAACGGCTCGCGGTGGTCGAGGCCCTCCTCGTCGGCCAGCACCTTCGTGAAGAACCGCGAGTACAGCAGGTGCATCACGGCGTGCTCGATGCCGCCGACGTACTGGTCGACCGGCATCCAGTCGTTCGCGCGGTCGAGGTCGAACGGGGCGTCCGTCAGGTCCGGCGAGACGTACCGCAGGAAGTACCACGAGGAGTCGACGAACGTGTCCATCGTGTCCGTCTCGCGGGTCGCGGGCCCGCCGCACTCGGGACAGGTCGTCGCCTGCCACTCGTCGGCCGCGTCCAGCGGGTTGCCGGTCGTGTTGATGAACTCCGGCAGCTCGACGGGCAGGTCCTCGTCGGGCACCGGGACCGCCCCGCAGTCGTCGCAGTGGACGATCGGGATCGGCGTCCCCCAGTAGCGCTGCCGGGAGATGCCCCAGTCGCGCAGGCGGTACTGGGTCGCCTCGCTCGCGCCCTCGGTGTCTTCCGTGATCCGCTCCCGCGCGGTCTCGCTGTCGAGGCCGGTGTACTCGCCCGAGTCGATCACCACGCCGTCCTCCGTGAACGCTTCCTCCGTCACGTCGGGCGCGTCGGGGGCCGTCTCGCCGTCCCAGTCGTCCGGTTCCGGCGCGATCACGGGCCGGATCTCGACGCCCTTCTTCGTCGCGAACGCGTGGTCGCGCTCGTCGTGGCCGGGGACCGCCATCAGCGCGCCCGTCCCCACGTCCGAGAGGACGAAGTCGGCGACGAAGACGGGTATCTCCTCGGCCGTGACGGGGTTGGTGGCCATGAGGCCGGTCTCGACGCCGTTCGGCTCGTCGCCGTCGGGGTCGGCCTCCTCCTCGATGAACCGCCGCACGTCGTCGTCCTCCGCGGCCAGCTCCTCGGCGATCGGGTGGTCGGGCGCGACGGCGAAGAACGTCGCGCCGTGGATCGTGTCGATCCGGGTCGTGAACGCGGTGACGGGCCCGTGGCCCTCGACCTCGAAGTCGACCTCGCTCCCGTACTGGCGCCCGATCCAGTTGCGCTGCATCTGCCGGACGGAGTCGGGCCACCCCTCCAGCTCGTCGATGGCCTCCAGCAGCTCGTCGGCGTACTCGGTTATTTTCAGGAACCACTGGTCGAGCTCGCGGGTCTCGACGGGGGTGTCACAGCGCCAGCACAGCTCCGCGTCGCCCTCGACCTGCTCGTCGGCGAGGACGGTCTCGCAGGAGGGACACCAGTTCACCTCGGCGTCGCGGCGCTCCACCAGGCCCGCCTCGTGGAAGCGGCGGAACAGCCACTGGTTCCACCGGTAGTACTCGGGGGTACAGGTGGTGACCTCGCGGTCCCAGTCGTAGCCGAACCCCATCGACTTCATCTGCCCGCGCATCGTGTCGATGCAGTCGAACGTCCAGTCGCGGGGGTTCGTGTCGCGCTCCTTGGCGGCGTTCTCGGCCGGCAGCCCGAACGCGTCCCACCCCATCGGGTGGAGCACGTCGTCGCCGCGCATCCGTCGGTAGCGGGCGTACGCGTCCGTGATGGTGTAGTTGCGGACGTGCCCCATGTGGAGCTTCCCGGACGGATACGGGTACATCCCGAGGACGTACGTCGGATCGTCGGCGTCGTCCGGGACGTGGTACACGTCTGCGTCCTCCCACGCCTCCTGCCAGCGTTCTTCGACCGTCGCGTGGTCGTATCCCTCCTGAGACATCTGCTTATATACTCGTGGTCGGTTCGGCGTCGTATAGCTTTCCATCCACTGGTGGCCCGTGACACACCGCCCCGCGGGCGACGAGCGGCCGCCTCGACGACGCCGCCGGCTACAGCTTGTCGGCGTTCCGCGCCTGCTCGACCCGCTTCGCCGCCTGCTTGACGCGCTTCCCG
The DNA here is from genome assembly GCF_003665955.1 of Halorubrum sp. Atlit-28R. Classification (NCBI taxonomy): domain Archaea; kingdom Methanobacteriati; phylum Methanobacteriota; class Halobacteria; order Halobacteriales; family Haloferacaceae; genus Halorubrum; species Halorubrum sp. Atlit-28R. The sequence continues at coordinate 50,164 of NZ_QPLS01000006.1, read as the reverse complement.
GTGGCGTTCGCGAGCCCAGGCGGGAGCCCCTCGCGTGCGGCGGCGAGGCGCTCTTGGATCCGGGCGATCCGGTCGAGCACGTTCGCCAGCTGCCGCTCGGTGCCCGGGGCGTCGCCCTCGCGGGCGCGCTCCTCGGCCCGCTCGGCGGCGTCGACCGCGGCGGCCAGCGCCCGTTCGAGCCCGTTGACCGCGTTCGACGGGCCGCCGCCGGAGCCCCCGCCGCCGCCCGAGCCGTTCCCGCCGCCGGAGTCGTCGTCGCCGCCGTCCCCGCTCTCCGCAGCCGCGGCCGCGACCGCGGCGCGCGTCTCCTCGGCCACGTCGGCGACGTAGCCGGCGAGGGGGGCCGCGCCCGTCTCGGGACGCTCGATCCGGATCGGCTCGGGGCCGCCCTCCCCGCCGTCGCCGTCGCTCCCCGACGCCGACGGGTCCGGGTTGACCCGGTACGCGCCGACCTCGTCGTCGGCGTCGCGGACCTCGGTCGTGTAGGCGCCGCCGGCGTGGACGTAGGCCGCGTCGCTCCCGTCGATCGCGGAGTCGTAGATCCGCCCGGCGAAGTCGTCCTCGATCGCGGTCCGGGTCAGGTCGACGTCGCTGTCGGCGTCCGACAGCTCCACCTTCCGCGCGTCCTCGCGGGCGACGAGCGGGATCTCGCCGTCGACGCCCGCGGTCGTCACGGCCTCGTCCGGCGAGACGGTCAGCGTCTCGCTGTGCGGCGCGCGCCCGGCGCCGTTGACCGTGACGCGGTGGTCGCCCTCGGGGACGCCGTTCGCGACCGCGACGCCGCCGGCGAACGTCGGGACCGCCTCGGGGTCGCTCTCGATCAGGACGAACGACTCGACGCTCGACCCGGTCGTCGTCAGCCCCTCGCCGTCGGGCGCCTCGTCGCTCTCGGTCGCCCGCGTGACCCGGGCGACGACCGAGTCGAGGGCCTCTGCGGCGTCGTCGCCGAACGACGGGTCGTCGGCGATCGCGTCGTACCGGGCCGCCATCTCCGACCGGTGGTTGCCGGCCGTGATGTCGAGCGCGGGGTTCTCGTAGCGGGGCTGGTCCCACGGGACGCCGGTCGTCGTGATGTGGCTCGCGACGGCGTCCTCGACGGCCTGCGGGACCGCGAACTCGAAGCTGAGCTGCGGACCGGTGAACGCCGAGATGCCCTCCAGCTCGGCGCTCTCGACGAGGTCGTACTCGACGACCGACTCGGCGGCCTCCTCGGCGGGCGCGGCGTCCTCGCCGTCGGCCGGGCGCCCGCCGTGGCGGAAGGCGATCCCCGTCTCGCGGAGCGGGAGGTCGGTCGGCGGCGACCGCAGCGCGTCGAGCGAGCGGACCGTCAGGGCGCCGTCGACGAGCGACCCCTCGCTGACGGCGGGGAGGTCGGGGTGGTCGTAGATCGGTTCGCCCTCGTACTCCGGGACGACGAAGGGGAGCCGCGCCCCCTCGTCCCGGGGGAGGCCATACGCGATCGGGACCCCGAGGAGGTCCTCGACGGTGTCTATCGTCGTGTTCGTGATGTCCGCGAGGAGCCCCTCCTCGCCGACGCGGCGGAACCGGTCGGGGATCTCGTTGACCGAGAGCGTGCTGGAGTGCGAGCCGAGCTCGGGGAGGATCCGCGGGACCACGTTCGGGTCCGGGTCGAGGAACTCGTTGTTCGGGACGCTCCGGGAGTGCGAGCTGGCGACGTACAGCTGGGGGTCGCCCGTGTCGAGGTCGACGAACACGTGGAGCACCTCCCAGTCGTGCCAGTGGAAGTTCGCCGTGAACTGGTCGAACGCGGAGTAGAACCAGAACTGGACGACCGCGAGCGGGGAGTCCTCGTACCGCATCCCGTTGTAGAACACCGTGGGGGCCGGCGGCTCGCCCGTCTCGTCGTACCGCTCGTGGTAGCCGTTGAACGCCTCGAACCCGTCGACGACCGTCTCGCCGTCCTCCTCGACCGCGTACGGTCGCGGGTCGGTCGGGAACCACGGCTCCGCGGCGTCGAAGTACAGCGTCGGCGCGAACCGCGCCGCGAGCTCGTCGAGCCGTTCGCGGTCGAGTCCGGCCGTCGACCGGTCGCCCGAGCCGCCGTCCTCCCCCGCTCCGCCGCCGCTCGGTTCGTCGCCGCCGTCGGCCTCGCCGCCGCCGTCGGCCTCGTCGCCGCCGCACCCGGCGAGCGCGACGCTCCCAGTGAGCGCGAGGCCGCCGAGTACCGTCCGGCGGTCGACGCGCGCCCCGTCCGCCTCCGCGACGCCACCGCCGGCCGTCCCGGACCCGTCCGAGCCGTCGCCGCCGACGGTCCCGTTCGGGTCCTCGTTCCCGTCGGACCCAGCCATTCGTCCGAACGATGGGACAGCGGGGAATAACCCTTCCGCTGCCCTGCCCGCCCTCGACCGCGCCGAGCGCGGTCGACCGCCGCAAATCACCGTTCGACGAAGACGTCGGAGACGACCGCGTCGACGCCGCCGACCGCCGCCACCGCGTCGTACTCGCGCGCCGAGGCGACAGTCCACGGCAGCACTCGCAGCCCGCCCTCCCGCGCCCGCCGAACGAGGTCGGTCCGCAGGCACAGCTCGTACCGCGGCGAGACGGCCGCACACCCCAGCTCGGTCGCCGTCTCGATCGTCCCCGCCACGTCCTGCGGCGGGTACGCCCACCGGGGCGGCGACGCGCCGCCGAGCGGCCCCGGGATCAGCGGTCGGAGGGCCCGCGCCGGAACCGACTCGCGGACGCCGTAGACGGTCGGCACCGCCGGGTCGGCCGCGGTCGCCGCCTCGATAACCGCCGGGTCGTCGGCGGCGACGGCGAGGTCGTAGTCGCGGTCCGCGCCGGCCGCGACCGCGTCCGCCGCGACGCCCCGCTCCTTCAGGTCGAGCATGACCCACGCGTCCGCCGGCACGGCGTCGAGCGCGTCCGCGAGCGTCGGCACCGGCTCGCCGGAGCCCTCGACCGAGAGGGCCGCGAGCCGCTCGTACGGCGTCTCGCTCACGCGGCCGGTCGCGTCGGTCGCCCGCCCGAGCGTCGCGTCGTGGAAGGCCACGAGCTCGCCCGTCCCGCAGCGGCGCACGTCGAGCTCGATCCGGTCGGTCGCCGCCGCGGCCGCCTCGACCGCTGCGACGGTGTTCTCCGGGTTCTCGGCTGCGAAGCCGCGGTGCGCGATCAGGGGCGGGCCGAGGTCGCTGCGGTCGCCGCCCGCCTCGGTCGCCCCGCCGCCGTCCCGCCCGACACAGCCCGCGAGGGCGGTCGATCCGGCTACCGCCGCCCCGCCGACCGCGATCGACCCGCACCGCCGAAGCACCGCTCTGCGGGACGGGTAGGTCTCCGCACCGGATCCGGTCGGCTCAGTGTCGCTCACGGGGCCGTCCTCGTCGAGGAGTTCGGCCCCGCGGACAAAAGCTCGCGGTCGGCGACGCTCGGCCGGCGACCGCGCTCGCCCGGGAGAAGGTATTTGCAGCCGGCAGCCCGATTCCGGAGCATGGACGGGAAGCAGGCCCTCTACTACGCGGCGATCGCGATCGCGGTGCTCGTCGGGATCAGCGTCGTCGTCAGCGTGGTCTCGGCCCTCTTGAGCCTCGCGTGGGCGGTCGTCTCCGGGATCGTCACGCTCGCCGTGCTGGCGGGGCTCGCGTACGCCGCGTACAAGGCCGGCTCGTGGCTGCTCGGCGACGGGGACGCCGGCGCCGACTCGCTCGACTCGATCGGGTCCTCGTCGTCCGCCTCCGCCGACGCCGCGACGAGCCGGCAGGACCGCCTCCGCCAGCAGTACGTCGAGGGACAGATCAGCGAGTCGGAGTTCGAGCGCCGCATCGGCGAGGAGTTAGAGACCGAGGAGGTCGACGACATCGACCGCGAGCTCGAACGCGAGCGCTGAGGATCAGAAACGGTCGCGGAGCTCTCCGCGCAGGTCGTCGACGTCGAGGTCCTTCATCGCGAACAGCACGAGCAGGTGGTAGACGAGGTCGGCGCTCTCCGCGGTGAGCTCGTCGCGGTCGTCGTCCTTCGCCGCGAGGATCGCCTCCGTCGTCTCCTCGCCGATCTTCTCTAAGACGGCGTTTTCCCCCTTCTCGTGGGTGAACAGCGAGGCCGTGTACGACCCCTCCGGCAGCTCCTCCTTCCGCGACTCGATGGTGGCGAACAGCTCGTCGAGGACCGCGTCGGGCGACGCCGCCGACTCCTCGCCGGATTCCGGACCCTGATCGCTCACGCGACCACCTCCCGCTCGGGGAAGAAGGCGAGGTCGTGGATCCGCGGGTCGTCGGTGAGCTCCGGGTGGAACGCGGTGGCGACGACCGGGCCGTCCCGCACCGCGACCGGGCGCCCGTCGACGGTCGCGAGCGTCTCGACCCCCGGCCCGACCTCGTCGATGGCGGGCGCGCGGATGAACACGGCGTGGAAGGGGTCGTCGAGCCCGGCGACCGGGACCTTCGCCTCGAAGGAGTCCTTCTGTCGACCGAACGCGTTGCGGTCGACGGAGACGTCGACCAGCCCCAGCGGGTCGACCCGGTCGTCCTTCGCGTCGTTCGAGCAGACGATGAGCCCGGCGCAGGTCGCGAGGACGGGCTTCCCGCTCGCGACGTGTGCCTCGATCTCGGCGGCGATCCCCTCGCGGTGGATCAGCCGGGAGATGGTGGTCGACTCCCCGCCCGGCATCAGGAGGACGTCGCAGTCGGGCACGATCCCCGCGTCCCGGACCTCGACGACCTCCGCGGACTCGTCGTGGGCGGCCGCGGCGTTGCGGACCGCGGCGGCGTGTTCGGCCACGTCGCCCTGAACGGCGATGACGCCTGCTTTCATACGAACAGGTGGGGCGGGCGCGTGGAAAAAGGGCGCGCTACGCGGGCGAACGGCTCGCGCTCGGTCCGTCGGTACGAGGAGAGGGGGAGCGTCTACGCGACGGTCAGCGACAGGATCTGGACGAACACGCCGAAGAGGACGCAGAACGCGACGACCGTCTTGGGGTCGATCGAGATGGCGTTCCGGTCCTCGTTCTCGAAGTAGCGGACCAGTCCCGCGCTGGACATCAGCCCGCCGGAGTTGGAACCACTCATGTCCGTTGCTGGACGGCGACGCGGCGTAAACGTTTCGTTCGCCGTCCGAGCCGACGGGTCGCAGCCGCCGATCGCGCCGCGCGGACCGCCCGCGTACACGAGTGGGAAACCCTTATGCGCGGGCCGGCGATAGTTGACGCCGACTATGACCGTTCGACTGCTGGATTTCCACGCCGAGTGGTGCGGCCCGTGTAAGACCCAAGACCCCATCCTGGAGGAGATTCAGGAGGACCTCGGCGACGCGTTCGAGCTCCAGAAAGTCGACGTCGACGAGGAGCAGGACGTCGCGAACCAGTACCAGGTCCGCTCGCTCCCGACGCTCATCGTCGAGAACGACGACGGCGTCGTCGACCGCTTCGTCGGCGTCACGCAGCGCGAGGACATCGAGGCCGCCCTCACGGAAGCGGGCGCCTGACCGTCGGTCCCGCTCGGCAGCCGTTCTTCTCGCGGCCGATGGCCGCACCCGAACGCTTTCAGACGGCCGCTTCGGGGGCGCGACCCGCCGCCGCGGCGTCTCGCAACCTTTTACAGCACCGCACGCGCAGTAACGGTATGGCCAAATTCGACGCCGCCGAACGCCGCATGCTCGACCGACAGATCTGTATGCGCTGTAACGCCCGGAACGCCTCCGAGGCCGAGCGCTGCCGCAAGTGCGGCTACACCAAGCTCCGCCCGAAGGCGACCGAGCGCCGCGCCGCGTAATCCGGTCGGCCGCCGGGCCGCCCTCGGCCCTTCCTCCGAGCTATTCCCCCTCGACGAACAGCCGCGCGTCCCCCTCGCGGCCCCGGCCTCGGTCGCGCCCCGCGCTCACTCGTCGGGGTACTTCGGCTCGCGGCGCTCGGCGCGCTCCGTCGCGCGCTCTATCACCTCGCGGACGGTGTCCGGCCCGTCGGCGGCGCGGTAGACGTCGCCGTGGCCGGGGAACATCGCCGCGGTCGTGTCGGGCAAGCGGTCGAGGATCTCGCAGAGGCTCTCGATCAGGCGCTCGCGGGACTGGCCGGCCATGTCCGTCCGGCCGAACGAGCCGTCGTCGAAGGCGCCGTCGTTGTAGACGACCACGTCGCCGGAGTAGAGCCGATCCTCGCCGACGAGCGAGACGTGGTCGTCGGCGTGGCCGGGCGTGTGGACGACCTCGCACGCCTCGCTCCCGACGAGCACCTCGTCGCCGTCTTCGAGCGCCACGTCGCGGCGCGGGTGGTCCGCGTACGCGAACACCCGCGGGTCGAACCGGTCGGCCACCGCGTCGAGCTCGCCCACGTGGTCGTGGTGCTGGTGGGTGATCACGACGCGGTCGAGCCCGTCGACGCCGGCGTCGTCGAGCGCGTCGGCGATCACGTCGTCGACGCCCGGCATCGTTCCCGCGTCGACGAGCGTCGTCGCGTCCCCGACGGCGAGGTACGCGTTACAGGTGAACTCCTCCGCGTCCGCGGTGACGGTGATCGGCTCCATGCCCGTACTCGCTCGCGGAGCGACAAAAGGGTACAGCCGCGGCCGCGCGGCGTCTCTCCCCGCGAGCGGCCGTGGATTTATTTGACACCCGCCGTTAACTTCACACACAGATGGGCTTCGGCAGCTACGACGAGTCCGAACAGGAGAATCAGGACCTGGACGCGGACTTCGACGACGACGACGGTGTCCGGGCTGCCCAGGAGACCCACCAGGGGTCCGTCGACTACGAGCCCGGCGCCTCGAACGACGAGCTTCTCGACCGGCTCCAGGAGATCAAGTCCGAGGACGCGTGAGTGACCGCGCCGAGCCGCACGCTCGGCGTCGCGTTCTCCGACGCCCGCGACGTTAGCTACGCGGCCGGCGTCGTCGTCCGCGCCGACGGGACGCCCGACGGCGTCGCGTTCGCGCGGTGTACCGTCGGGGGAACCGACGCGACCGACGCCGCGATCGACTGCTGGCGCGCGCTCGACCGCGAGGACGTCCGCCACGTCGCCTGCGCCGGGGTCGCGCCGGCGTGGTTCAACCTCCTCGACCTCGACCGACTCCGCGAGGCGCTCGACCGCCCGGTGTACGCCGTGAGCTACGAGGCGAGCCCCGGGCTCGAACCGGCCCTGCGCGACGCCTTCGACGGCGACGCGCTCGCCGAGCGCCTCGCGACGTACCGGTCGCTGCCGCCCCGCGTTCCGGTCAGCTCCGCGGACGCGGACGGCGGCGACGCTCCCGACGGCGGCGAGCCTCGGTTCGTCCGCGCGGTCGGCCTCGACCCCGAGCGCGCCGCCGCGGCGGTCAGGGCGCTCACCCGCGACGGCTTCCGGCGCTGCGAGCCGCTCCGGATCGCCGCGCTCGCCGCGAGCGCCCACCGCGAGGCGGTGACGGCGAGCGATCCCCCCGGGGCGACCGACGCACCTTAGACGGCCGCGCCCGGAGCCGTGGGTATGAGCGAACACGGCGGCGACGGCCTCGACGAGGACCTCCGCGTGCCCGCCTGCGAGCGGTGCCCGGAACTGGTCGCCTCGCGGAGCCGGATCGTCGACGGCGTCGGCCCGACGGACGCGGACCTGCTGTTCGTCGGCGAGGGGCCGGGCGCCACCGAGGACGAGGAGGGCGAGCCGTTCGTCGGGCGGTCGGGCGACGTGCTCGACGAGGCGCTACGCGACGCGGGGCTCGCCCGCGCCGACGTGCGGATCACGAACTGCGTCCGGTGCCGCCCGCCCGACAACCGGGACCCGACGGCCGAGGAGCTGTCGAACTGCCGCGGGCACCTCGACGCGGAGATCGACCGCCTCGACCCGGCGCTGATCGTGACGCTCGGGAAGGTGCCGAGCGAGCACCTCCTCGACCGGTCGGTGGCGATCACCTCGGCGTCCGGCGACGTGGTGGACGCGCGGCTCGCCGGGGCGTCGCGGCGCGTCCTCCTGTCCGTCCACCCGGCGGCGACGCTGTACGACCGGAGTCAACGCGACGGCTTCTTCGAGACGATCGCGCGGGCGGCGGAGCTGAGCGGCGTCGGAGAGCGCGGCGAAAACGGCGGCGGCCAGTCGCGGCTCGGCGAGTTTTAGGCGCTCAGTCCCGCTTGGGACCGTCGCCGATACCGAGCCACTTCTTGGCGTCGAACAGGCCGCGGATGGCCTCGATCAGTCCCTTCCCCTCGTGCTCGCCGGGCCGGAGCCGGGCGCGGATCCGCGAGGAGATGAGCTCGATGCCGAGGACGACGATGAACACCATCACCAGCCCCGCGGCGGTCTGCTGGAACTCGAAGAGGTCCTGACTGTTCCGGATCATCAGCCCGAGGCCGCCGGCGCCGACGACCCCGAGTGAGATGGCGATCCGGGTGTTGATCTCCAGGATGTACAGCGTCCACGCGATGAACGACCGCGAGACCTGACTCAGCATGCCGAAGCTCACGGTCTGGGTGCCTGAGGCGCCCGTCGACCGGATCGCCTCGATCGGCCCCTCCTCGATCTCTTCGAGGTCGTCGGTGAACAGGCGGCCGAGGTTCCCGATGCTGTCGGTCGCGATCGCGAGCACCGCCGTCACCTGTCCCGGCGGGCCGACGGGGATGTACAGGAAGATCCAGACGATCGCGGGGATGGCGCGGATGCCGCTGAGCGTGCCGCGGAAGATGAAGTTGAACGGGAACGGCGTGACGCGCTCGCTGCCGAGCACGCCGAGGATCAGCGCGAACGGGAAGGCGAACACGGTGCCCATGAAGCCGAGGAGGAGCGTCACGAGGCTCGCCTTCACCAGCGTCTGCCGCGGCGACTGGAAGCTCTCGACGATGCGGGCCCCGCCCTCGCCGAAGCTCGCCGGGATCGCCTGAAGCCCCGTGATTCCCTGGTCTTTGGTGTAGATCGTGAAGTTCTGGAAGTCGGGCGGGAAGAAGCCGGTCGCGATGAACTCGTACATCGCCGGGAGCCGTCCGGCGACGACGTTCGGCTGGAAGCCGATGAAGCCGAGCCCCCAGTAGGTGACGCCGAGGACGGCGGTGAGGAGCACGGCCCACAACAGGTACTTGAGTCGCCGGAGCCGTTCGAGCGCGCGGAACTGGTCCCTAATCGCGGAGTCGGACGAGGAACTCACGCTTCTTGCCCCCCGTCTGCGGCCGCATCAGCCTCGGCGTCGGTCTCGCCCAGCTCCTCGCCGGTCGTGCCGGTCGGGACCGTCTTTCCGTCCTGTGCGCTGCCGTAGTAGATGCGGTCCATCTCGTCCATGGTGAGGTCGTCGGCGTCGCCGTCGAAGATCACCTCGCCGTCGCGGATCCCGAGGAACCGGTCTCCGAACTCGCGGGCGATGTTCACCTGGTGGAGGCTGGTGACCGTGGTGAGGTCCTGTGCGGTCGCCGCCTTCTTGAGGTACCGCATCACGTCCCGCGCCGCCTTCGGGTCGAGGCTGGCGACCGGCTCGTCGGCGAGGACGATCTCCGGCTCCTGAACAAGCGCCCGGGCGATCCCGACGCGCTGTTTCTGCCCGCCGCTCATCGACTCGGCGCGCTGCCCCGCCTCGTCGAGGAGGCCGACCGTCTGGAGGGCTTCCAGGGCGGTCCGCTTGTCGTCGTCGTCGTGCATCCCGAGGGCGCTCCGGAGGAGGCCGTTCCGGGAGAGCGCGCCCGACAGCGCGTTGCCGAACGCGGTCTTGCTCTCGATGAGGTAGTGTTCCTGGAACACCATGCCGACGCTGCTGCGGTTACCCTGTATCTCCTCGCCGCCGATGCGGACGGACCCCTCGGTGGGCTGCGTGAGTCCGTTCAGCACGCGCAGCATCGTCGACTTGCCGGCGCCGGAGGGACCGAGGAGGATGACGAATTCGCCCTCGGAGATGGTGAACGATACGTCGTCGAGGGCGACGGTGTCCTCGCCGTATCTCTTGGTGACGTTTTCGAATTCGATCGTTGGCATAGGGTGTGGCTTTGTCCGAAAGGGGAGGGATCGGGTGAAAAGTGATCCGAAGTTGGAGACGGGGCCTTACTGGTCGAAGATGTCGGTGCCGACGCCGAGCTCGTTGGCGACGTCGATGACGGACTGGTAGTCCTCCTGGCTCGCCTCGCGGACCTTGCTGAACCAGAGGTCGTCGTCGGTGTCGGACTCGCCGTCGGCGCCGTAGTAGATGCTGTCCGGCGCCTCGAGGAACGACTCCTGAATGGCGGACTTCACGTCGTCGCTCAGTTCGGGCGACACCACAATCGGCGCGCGCGGCAGCCCCTCGTCCTCGTGGAGCGTGGTGGCGACCTCCTGCCACTCCTCCGGCGCGGGGCCGGTGCCGGTGTCGCGGACGAAGCCGCCCATCGCGGCGGCGTCGACCTGGCCCTGTTCGAGCAGGGTGTACGAGCCGACGTGGCCCCCGGCGAAGCGGGCGTCGAACTCGGCCTGCGAGCCGTCGCCCTCGGGGAGCTCGCCGATGTCGAGGTCGCCCTGGCTCGACATGCTGTACAGCGGGTACAGCGCACCGCTGGTCGACAGCCGGTCGGAGAAGGCGACGGTCTTGCCGGACAGGTCCGACAGCTCCGTGATGTCGCTGTCGTTCGGCGTCGCGATGATGCTCTTGTACGTCCAGCCGCCGTAGCCGAACCGCTGGAGGATGATCTCCGCGTTCCCGGTCTTCACGCCGAGGGCGGCCGCGAACGGCCCCGTCTCCGCGACGTCGGTCGTGCCCTGGCCGAGCGACTGGATGATCGCGCTGTAGTTACTGCCGACGTTCCCCTCGACCGAGAGGCCGTCGGGGACCTCGTAGTTCTCCTTCAGATAGCTGCCCACGTGGTCGAGCAGCGGGGAGTACTGCACCTCGAGGTCCTCCTGCGGGACCGACGGCGAGATCCCGAAGTCGACCTTCCCGTCGCCGCCGAACGACATCTGCGAGTCGCCGCCGTCAGAGCCGTCAGACCCGTCGGATCCGTCGGACCCGTCGGATCCGTCGGAGCCGTCACCGCCGTCGGAGCCGTCACCGCCGTCGGACCCGTCGCCGCCGCCGGACCCGTCGCCGCCGCCGCTACAGCCTGCGAGTCCAACGATACTTGCCGCACCCGCGATCTTGAGGAATTTGCGTCGTTGCGCCATGAGGTGTCCATTTGATGCTTCTACTGGCGTTTCAAAAGTGTTGCTGTTGACATATACACACGACTCTATACCGCTATGTAACAGTTCCCGGATGGAAACTGACTTCCACCGCGGTCGCGAACCGAAACCATGGACGAATCACCAACGGACGCCGAGGTGTCCGTCGCGCTCGTGGACTACGGGCTCGGGAACCTCCGGTCCGCGACCCGCGGGCTGGAGCGCGCGGGCGCGTCCGTCGAGATCACCGACGACCCCGAGGCGTTCGCGGCCGCCGACGGCGTCGTCCTCCCCGGCGTCGGCGCGTTCCGTGAAGGGATGGAGAACGCCGGGCCGCTGCGCGAGGCGCTGACCGACCACGCCGAGGCGGGGCGCCCCCTTTTCGGGATCTGCCTCGGGATGCAGATGCTCCTCACGACGAGCGAGGAGGCCGACCACGCGGGCGAAGGCGAGGTGACGGGGCTCGACCTGATCCCCGGAACCAACGTCCGCTTCGAGGTCGACCGGAAGGTGCCGCACATGGGCTGGAACGAGCTCGAAGTCGAGCGCGACCACCCGATCGTCGACGGCGTTGACGGGGCGGAGGAGTCGGGGGCGGACTCGGCCGCCGGCGGGTCCGTCGACGGCGAGCACGCCTACTTCGTCCACTCCTACTACGCCGCGCCGGACGACGCCGACGCGGTCGTCGCCACCGCCGACTACGGGGTCGACTTCCCGGCGGTCGTCGCCAACGACGCGGGCAACGTGTTCGGCACGCAGTTCCACCCCGAGAAGAGCGGCGAGACGGGACTGACGATCCTGCGGAACTTCGTCGACTACTGCGCGGAACGGTAGTCGGCGATCGCGTCCGCTCCGCTTAGAGCTCGTCGTACGGGCCGGGCTTGGCCGCGGTCAGGCGGTCGACCTGCTCGTCCGAGAGGTCGATCGTCGCGGCCGCGAGGTTCTCTCGCAGCTGGTCGACGGTCCGGGCGCCGACGATCGGGGCCGTGACGCCGTCGCGGTGCGAGAGCCACGCGAGCGCGGTCTGCGCGGGCGAGGCGCCGACTTCCTCGGCCACGGCGTCTAGCTCGTCGTGGACGTCGAAGTTCGGCTCGGTGAGGTACGCCTCCTGGAACCGGCTCGACTCCGCCGCCTTCGAGTCGCCGGGCAGGTCGGCGTCGCGGTCGTACTTCCCGGTCAGGAAGCCCTGTCCGAGCGGGCTCCACGGGGAGACGGCGAGGTTCCGCTGGCGCGCGAACTCCAGGTACTCCCCCTCGATCTCGCGGTCGACGAGGTTGTAGCGCGGTTGGAGCACCGTGAACGGCTCCCAGCCCTCGCTGCGGGCGATCTCGTTGGCGCGGGCGACCTTCCAGGCGTTCGGGCGGAGCGTCGAGGCGCCGAGGTAGTGGACCTTCCCGGACTCGACGAGCCCGTTCAGCGTCTTCATCAGCTCGCGGGCCGGGGTCTCGTCGTCCCAGCGGTGGATGTAGAGGACGTCGACGTAGTCGGTGCCGAGCCGGTCGAGCAGGGCGTCGACGCGGTGGCGCACGTTCTTGCGGTTCGTCCCGCGGCTGTTCGGGTCGCCGTCGCGGATCTGCCAGTACACCTTCGAGGCGACGGTGTAGCGCTCGCGGTCGCGCTCGGCGAGCCAGTCGCCGATCCAGCGCTCGCAGTCGCCGCCGCCGTACACGTCGGCGGTGTCGATGTACCGCCCGCCGGCGGTCTCGTAGGCGTCGAGCAGCTCGTGGGCGCGCTCCTCGTCGATCTCAACGTTCCCCGCCTCGGTCACGCGGCCGAACCGCCACGTGCCGAACTGGAGCTCGCTCGTCCGCAGGCCGGTCCGACCCAGCGGCACGGTTCCCAGATCGATCTCGTCGAGTTCGGGCGTCATCGCCGAACGGTTGTCGCGGTCGACGCAAAAAGGCTCAGCAACCGGATGCGATGTGCGAACGCGTGGCGGTCGCGGGGGCGGGACGGCGGTGGGAGCGTCGCTCCGGTTTCCGACGGGGCCCGGCGTCGAACCGACGCCACCGGATCGCGGCGGTCACTCGCACGTCACGGCGAAGTCCTCCTCCGCCGCGGCTGCGGTACACACCGGACAGCCGGCGTCGAGGATGGTCTCCCGCATCGCGTCGTTGACCTCGATGGTCTGCTCGCAGTCCGGACAGGTGAAGTGAACGGTGGTCAACGCTTACCCTCTCGTTCCCCCCGGATGCGGTCTGCGGACATAAATGGACGGTTCCGACCGGCTCACTCCGTCCGCGGTACCGCGTACGCGCCGACAGCGAGGAAGACCGCCGCGAGCGCGGTCAACACGAGGAGGTCGCCGGCCCACCGACCGCCGGTGAAGGTGATCGCCCGAGCCCCGCGCGCGAAGTACGTCAGCGGCGAGGCGGCGACCGCGGGCAGGAACCACTCCGGCAGGAGCGAGGGGGTGACGAACGTCTCGGAGAGGAAGAGCAGGGGAAGCGCGACCGTGTTGCTCGCGGCGATCACGCCGTCCTGCGAGTCGGCAAGCGCGCCGAGGACGGCGCCGAGCCCGCAGAAGAGCGCGACCGCGACCGCGACGAAGACCGGCAGGGCGGCCAGCGACGGCGAGACCACGAGCGTCGCGTCGGTCACCGCAACCACGAGGCCGAGGATGAGCAGGCTCGCGGCGCCGATGATGCCGACGTTGACGAGCGTGTGCGCGACGAGCCACTCGGCGCGGGAGAGGGGCGTGGTCGCCAGCTTCTCGAACCGCCCGCCGTCGCGGTGGCGCGCGATCTCGGAGCCGACCCGCGACAGCGGCGTGAACAGGACGACGACCGCGAGGTAGCCGGGAATGTAGTAGCCCGCCGGCTCGGCGAAGAGGCCGCCGCCGGTCGGCTGCGTCCGCACCAGCGCGCCGAAGATGACGACGAGGATGACCGGGAAAAAGAAGGTGAAGAACACCGCGGTCCGGCGCCGGGTGAACGACCGCGCCGCCGCGACCGCCTCGGTCCCGATCCGCCCGAGCCGGGTCATCGCTCGCCCCCGTCGGGCGCCGCGTCGTCTGCTGCGCGACGCCCGTCGCCGACCGCCACGGTCGGTCCCCCCTCGGCTCCCCGCCGCGCGTACTCCTCGCCGGTCAGTCGCAGGTACACGTCTTCCAGCGACGGCTCCGACCACGACAGCGAGTCGAAGGCGACCCCGGCGCCGTCGAGCGCGTCGACGGCCGCGCCGATCGCCTCGGGCCGCACGCCGCGCACCCGGATCCCCCCGTCTGTCGCCTCGACGGTGGGGTCATCGCCGAGTCGCTCGCGGACGCCGGCCGCGACCGCCGCGACGGTCTCGTCGGTCGCCGGCCCCGCGGTCGCGGCGTCGAGCCGCGGCGCGCCGCCGTGTTCCGCGACCAGCCGGTCCGGCGCCCCGCTCGCGACGACCCGCCCGTCGCGGAGCATGGCCACGCGGTCGGCGAGCCGCTCGACCTCGTCCATCGCGTGGCTCGTGAGAAAGACGGTCGTCCCGCCGGCCGCGAGCCGCTCGATCAGCCGGTGGATCGCCCGGCGACCGGCGGGGTCGATCCCCGTCGTCGGCTCGTCGAGGAAGAGGAGGTCCGGGTCGTTGACGACCGCGGTCGCGACGCAGGTGCGGCGCTTCTGCCCGCCCGAGAGCGTCTCGTACCAGGCGTCGGCGTCGTCGGCCATCCCCACGTCCTCGAGGACCGCCTCGGTGTCGCGGGCCGCGTCGTAGAGGCCGCCGTAGTAGTCGACCAGCTCGCGGGCCGTGAGCCGCGCGGGCGGGTCGAACGACTGCGGGAGCAGCCCGACTCGGGCGGGGTCGACCTCGCGAGGCGGCGCGCCGAACACGCGGAGGTCGCCCTCGGCCTCGGTCGTCCCGGTGAGCGCGCGCACCAGCGTCGTCTTCCCGGCGCCGTTGGGGCCGATGAGCCCGAACACCTCGCCGGCGGCCACGTCGAGGTCGACCCCGTCGAGCGCGTCGACCTCGCCGTACGCCTTCCGGACCCCCTCGCCGACGACGACGGGGTCGCCGGCGGGCGCGTTCGAGTTCCCCGCGTCCGCCCCGGCGGTCCCGCTCCCGCCCGCGTCGACGGTCGCTGTCTCGTCCATGCGACCGAGTCCGGCCGCCGCGCGCGTAAGGGTTGCTTTTCGGCCGACGCGGTCGCCGGGGCTCGGTCAGGTCCGTCACGCCTAAGCGACGCGCTCCCGACCTACGGCGTATGTACTACCACGAGGCGGCGGCGTTCCTCTTCGACCTCCGCCGCTTCTCGGTCAAGCCCGGGACGGAGCGGGTGGAGGCGCTGCTCGCGCACCTCGGGGACCCGCACGAGGAGGTCCCGTTCGTCCAGATCGCCGGCTCGAACGGGAAGGGCAGCGCGGCGCGGTTGACGGAGTCGGTCCTCCGCGAGGCGGGGCTGTCGGTGGGCCTCTACACCTCGCCGCACCTCTCGGCGCTCGCCGAGCGCGTCCGGATCGACGGCCGGCGGATGACCGAGTCGGCGATCGCCGACTTCGTCGCGGAGGTGCGCCCGTGGCTGGTCGACCGCGCGGCCGCCGGCGAGCCGCTCACCTTCTTCGAGGTCGTGACGGCGATGGCGGTGCGGGAGTTCGCGCGCCGCGAGGTCGACGTGGCGGTCTTGGAGGTCGGCCTCGGCGGCGAGTACGACGCGACGAGCGCGGTCGACCCCGTCGCGACCGCCGTCACGAACGTCTCCCTCGAACACACCGACGTGCTCGGCGACACGATCGGGGAGATCGCCCGCACGAAGGCCCGGATCGCCCGCCCCGACGCGCCGTTCGTCACCGCCTGCGAGGGCGAGGCCCTGGACGTGGTCCGCGAGGTCGCCGGCGAGGCCGGCGCGCCGGTGACGCGGGTGACCGGCGACGGCGACGCCGACGACGCGGGCTCGGCCGACGAGGGTGACCCCGGGGACGAGACCGACGACTCGCCCGCGCTCGCCGCGACCTACGAGGGCCGCGTCAGCGCCACAGACGCCGCGGTCTCGCTCGCCGGCGAGCGAGAGGGGACCTACCGGATCCCGCTCGTCGGGCGTCATCAGGCCGCGAACGCGGCGGTCGCCGTCGCGCTCGCGGACCGGACCGCGGCGGCGCTGGGGACCGACCTCCCCGACCGCGCCGTGCGCGACGGGCTCGCGCGGGCGACGTGGCCGGGGCGGTTCGAGGTGGTCGACACGGCGCCGCTGACCGTCCTCGACGGCGCGCACAACCCCGCCGCCGCCCGGACGCTCGCCGCGACGCTCGACGAGTACGACTACGACGACCTCCACCTCGTGTACGCCGCGATGCACGACAAGGACCACGCCGAGACGGCGGCCGGGCTCCCGGACGCGGCGACGGCGGTCACCTGCCGCCCCGCCATCGACCGCGCCGAGGACCCCGCCGTGCTCGCGGCCGCGCTCCGGTCGGCGGGCGTCGACGAGGTGACGGCCGGCGACGACGTGGCGGACGCGCTCGCGACCGCGACCGACCGCGCCGCCGCCGACGACTGCGTGCTGCTCGTCGGCTCGCTGTTCGCGGTCGCCGAGGCCCGGGCGGCGACCGTCCGGACCGTCCGCTCGCGGACGGTCCGGGGGCCCGACGACGCGGCGCACGCCCTCGACGCGGCCGGCGTCCCGCCCGAGGGCGTCGCGGCCCACCGGGACGGCGTCGACCACCGCGTCCTCACGCTCCGGCTGCGCGGCGACCGGGCCGAGCGCGTCGCCAGCGAGGCCCGAGCGGTCGGCGGCGACGCCGCGCTCGGGGGGCTCGGGGCGGACGAGGACCGCGGGGCCGCCGGCGAGCAGGTCCCCGTCACCGTCGCGGGCACGGTCGCGGAGCTGCGCGCGCTCGTCGACCGCCTCGACGCGGCCGACGGGGGCGGGCTCGGCGGCGTGGCGGCCGACCTCGCGGCGGCGGCCGGGATCGACGCATGCGGACCCGGCGGAACGGAGGGCGAGGGCGACGCGGCCGCCCCCGACGCCCCCGACTACCCGTGGACCGACCGCACCGCGGTGATGGGCGTGCTCAACGTCACGCCGGACTCGTTCCACGACGGCGGGCGCCACGCGGACCTCGACGACGCGGTCGCGGGCGTCGAGCGGATGGTCGACGCCGGGGTCGACGTCGTCGACGTCGGCGGAGAGTCGACCCGCCCGGGCGCGGAGCCGGTCCCCGTCGAGGAGGAGATAGAGCGCGTCGTGCCGACGATCGAGGCGATCCAGTCGGTGCCCGCGGTCGGGTCCGGCGAGGTGCTGGTCTCGGTCGACACGCGCAAGCCCGCGGTCGCCGAGGCGGCGCTCGACGCGGGCGCGGACGTCATCAACGACGTGACCGGGCTGGAGGACCCCGAGATGCGCTCGGTCGTCGCCGACGCCGACTGCCCGGTGATCGTGATGCACAGCCTCGACGCGCCGGTCGACCCGGACGCCGACCCCGAGTACGACGACGTGGTCGGCGAGGTCGTCGACGCCTTACGCGAGCGGCTGGCGCTGGCGGACACGGCCGGCATCGACCGCGACCGCGTTATCGTCGACCCCGGACTCGGCTTCGGGAAGTCGCCGGCGGAGGACTTCGAACTGCTCGCCCGCTGCGGGGAGTTCGCGGCGCTCGGCTGCCCCGTCCTCGTCGGCCACTCGCACAAGTCGCTGTACGGCGCGGTCGGGCGCGACGCCGACGACCGCGAGCACGCGACGGTCGCCGGCACCGCGCTCGCCGCCGACCGCGGCGCCGACATCGTCCGGGTCCACGACGTGGCCGAGAACCGCGCCGCGGTCGACGTCGCCGCCGCGGTGAACGGGGCGCTCCGCGGCGGGGGCGACCCCGCGGAGGACGGGGAGTGACCCGGGACCGGCGCGCGGTCGGGCGCGACGCCGACGGTCGCTCCCGCCGCGCCGACGGCAGCGTTTTGCCTCGCGGTCCCGTCGCGTCCCTATGACCCGGCGCCTGCTGCTCGGCTGTAGCGCGGTCGGGAACGCGCTCGTCGAACACGCCCGCGACGGGCGCGGGGGGCGCGACGACATGGTGGCGATCACCGACGACACCGGCTGGGTGTCGACGCTGCGCGACCGCAACGTCGCCACCGTCGAGGCCGACCCGACCGACCCCGGGACCTACCCCGACAGCGCCGGCGTCGTGCTGATCGCGAGCGACGACGCCGAGCGAAACGTCGCCGCCGCGCGCGCCGCCCGGGAGCGGTACCCGGAGGCGCTGATCGTCGCGCACCTCGGGGCGGCGCCGACGGACGAGCAGCGCGCGGCGGTCGAGGCGGTCGCCGACCGCGTTGTCGACCCGGTCGAGGCGGTCGCCGACCGCGTCTTCGCGGCGGTCGGCCTCGACGACGCCCCCGACCCGAACGCGGAGTTCGCCGCCGCCGACGGCGCCGAGAAGCCGGCCCGGCTGCTCGCGGCGCTCCGGGGGCTCTCGGGGCCGCTGCTCGTCGTCGCCCACGACAACCCCGACCCCGACGCCATCGCGAGCGCGCTGGGACTGGCGCGGATCGCGGCGTCGATCGGCGTCGAGGCCGACGCCTGTTACGGCGGCGAGATCGCTCACCAGGAGAACCGCGCGATGGTGAACCTCCTCGACATCCGGCTCCGGTCGTTCGACGAGATCGACCTCGACGCGTACGGGGGCGTCGCCTTGGTCGACCACTCCCGCTCGGGGATCAACGACAGCCTCCCCGAGGGCCACCCGGTCGACGTCGTCGTCGACCACCACCCGCCGCGGGGGCCGGTCGCGGGGTCGTTCGTCGACATCCGTCCCGGGGTCGGCGCGACGAGCACGCTCATCTCGGAGTACCTCTCGCGGTACGGGATCGCGCCGGAGCGGGACCTCGCCACGGCGCTCCTCTACGGCATCCGGATCGACACGAAGGACTTCACGCGCGCGACCGCCACCGACGACTTCGAGGCGGCGGCCGCGCTGCTCGCGCACGCCGACGAGTCGACGCTCGAACGCGTCGAGAGCCCGAGCGTGAGCCCGGAGACGCTGCGCGTCCTCGCGGCCGCCATCGAGAACCGCGACGTGCGGGGGTCGGTGGCGGCCTCCTGCGTCGGCGAGATCGCCGACCGCGACGCGCTCGCGCAGGCCGCCGAGCGGCTCCTCGACCTGGAGGGCGTGACGGTGACGTTCGTCTACGGATACACGGAGGGTGTCATCTACGGCTCCGCCCGCGCCCGCGGCGCTGACCTCGACGCGGGCGAGCTGCTGCGCGACGCGCTCGACCCCGTCGGCTCCGCCGGGGGCCACGCGGCGATGGCCGGCGCGCAGGTCCCCCTCGGCATCCTGAGCGAGGTCTCGGAGTCGGAGTCGCTGGCGGACGTCGTCGAGGCGTTCGTCGCCGGCCGGTTCTTCGAGGCGCTCGACGACGCGCCGACGCAGCCCACCGGGCTCCCGCCCGAGTTCCCGACCGATTGACCGCACGGGACCGACGAATGGGACGGCGTCGCACGGCGCCGTAACGCATTCGACGCCGGCCCGCGACGCGCCCGCCATGCCCGACGGTCTCTACGACGAGCGCCCGCGGCTGTACGACGCGATCCAGTCCGAGTGGGACTACGACCGCGACGTCGCCTTCGTCCGCGGCACGCTCGCCGACCGCGGTGTCGACCCCCACCGCCTGCTGGAGGTCGGCTGCGGCACCGGCGAGCACACGCGCCGGCTCGCCGCCGGCGGGCTCGACGTGACCGCGATAGACGTCCACGAGGGGATGCTCGGCGTCGCGCGCGAGAAGTGCGCCGACCTCGACGGCGACGGCACCGCCGAGTTCCGCCGGACGGGAATTCCCGACCCGGACCTCGGCGGCGCCGGCCCGTTCGACGTGGCCGTCGCGATCCGCGGCGTCGTGAACCACCTCGCGCCCGCGGACCTCGACCCCGCGCTGGCCGCGCTCCGCGACCGCCTGCGGCCGGGCGGCGTCCTCGTCTTCGACAACTCCCCGCTGCCGCCCGAAGGGAACCGCCCCGGGCTCGACGTGGGCCGCGACGCGGACGGGGCGGTCGAGTACGTCCGCGTCGCGCACCACGTCGCGACCGGCGACGGCCGCCTCGACTGGCGCGCGGTGACGTTCACGCCCGACGGCGACCCCTTCGTCGACGCCCGTCGGATGACGCCGTTCGCCGACGAGCGGATCGCCGACGCGCTCGCCGCGGCCGGGTTCGACGAGGTCGATACCGTCGACGGCTACGGCCCCGACGACGACCGGAGCGTGTTCGTCGCGGTGCGGTAGGTGTGAGTCGCGGTACGGTGGCGCGGTCGTCGCGGTGCGGTGGCGCGGTCGTCGCGGTGCGGTGGCGCGGTCGTCGCGGTGCGGTGGCGCGGTCGTCGCGGTGCGGTGGCGCGGTCGTGCGGGAATCGCGCAACGGTCGCAACGTACATACGGCGCGCCGGCGAACCGGATTACATGACCGACGACATCGTCGAACACCGTCGACTCATCATCGCCGGCACCGGTATCTCGGGGCTCTCGGCGGCGATCTACGCCGCCCGGTCGAACAACGACCCGCTGCTCATCGAGGGCGACGAGCCGGGCGGCCAGCTCACGCTGACGACCGACGTGGAGAACTACCCCGGGTTCCCCGAGGGCGTCTCCGGGCCCGGCCTGATCAACGACATGAAAGAACAGGCCGAGAAGTTCGGCGCGGAGGCCCGCAACGGCGTCATCGAGGACGTCTCGAAGGAGCCCGCGGGGCACTTCCGCGTCGCGCTCACCGACGGCGACGCCTACACCGCCGACGCCGTCATCGCCGCGTCGGGCGCCAGCGCCCGGACGCTCGGCGTCCCCGGTGAGGAGGAGCTGATGGGATACGGGCTCTCGACGTGCGCGACCTGCGACGGCGCGTTCTTCCGCGGCGAGGACATGCTCGTCGTCGGCGGCGGCGACGCCGCGATGGAGGAGGCGAACTTCCTGACGAAGTTCGCGGACACGGTGTACGTCGCCCACCGGCGCGAGGAGTTCCGCGCCGAGGACGTGTGGATCGAGCGTACGATGGACGCCGTCGAGGAGGGCGACATCGAGCTCCTCCTCAACACCGAGCTCACCGAGATCCACGGCACCCCCGAGGACGGCATCGATCACGTGACGCTCGTCGAGCATCCCGACGGCCACCCGAAGGAGAAGCTCGACGACCCCGCGACCGCCGACGAGGTCGACGAGTACGACTTCGACGTGGGCGCCGTCTTCTACGCCATCGGTCACACGCCGAACACGGACTTCCTGGAGGGGACCGGCATCGAGACCGACGACGACGGCTACCTGATCACCGAGGGCGGCCGCGGCGGCGGGCAGACCCGGACCGGCGTCGAGGGGCTGTTCGGCGCCGGCGACGTGGTCGACTTCCACTACCAGCAGGCGGCCACCGCGAGCGGCATGGGCGTGAAGGCCGCGCTCGACGCCGACGAGTACCTCTCGGACCGCGAGCGCGCCGGCGAGCTGTACGAGGGCGAGGTCGACGCCGCGGCCGCGGACGACTGATAATCGCGTAGTTCCGCGGTTCCTTATGTATCACCGTTGGGTCTCGCTTTCGGGGTCCGACGACTGATAGACCGCGGGTCGACCGTTCATTTATAAATAACCGGCTGTGAATCGGCGGCGAACGATTTCAAAGCCCCAGCCGCTCGCTTATACATCGCTGACCGTAGATCGACGGCGAACGGCTTCAAAGCCCCAGCCGTGAGGACTCGCGCGGCTTGCTGTGCTCCTCGCTCAGTCGCTTTGCTCCTTCGCTGCGGTGCTTACTGCGCCGGGCTTCGTCCTCACGGCTGCCCCTTTGAGTCCCACCCGACAGCGACCGCACAGCACCTCACGCCTCCCCAGCCTCGCGGCTCGTTCGGGGCTCCCTGCGGTCGCCCCTCACTCACCGCGTCCCTCGCGCGTGCGGTTCGCGGCCTGTCGGCCGCTCACCGGCACGCGCCACCGCCGTTCCGCTTATGAAAAGTCGCCGCTCGTTCAGGACAGAATCTCCACGTCGTACCCCTCGGCTTCGAGCGCGTCGACGATGTCGGCGGCGTGTTCCGCGTCGTCCGTCTCTAATTCCAGTTCGAGCTCGGCGGCGTTGACGGCCACGTCGCGGGAGGTGCGGTCGTGGTGGACCGCGTACACGTTCGCGCCGGTGCGCGCGACGATGCTGGAGACCCGCTCCAGCTCGCCGGGCCGGTCCTTCAGGTCGATCGTGATCTTGAGGTACCGGCCCATCTGGACGAGGCCGCGCCGGACCACGGTCCCGAGGCGGTTGAGGTCGATGTTGCCGCCGCAGAGCGCGGCGACGACCGTCTCCCCGTCGTCGTACTCGAAGGCGTCCGAGAGGACGGCGGCGAGCGCGACCGCGCCCGCGCCCTCGACGAGCGTCTTCGCACGCTCCAAGAGCAGCGTGAGGGCCAAGGCGATCTCGCGGTCGTCGACGGTGACGACCTCGTCGACGTACTCCTCCATGACCGCCAGGGTCTCCTCGCCGATCGACCGCGTCGCGATCCCGTCGGCGATCGTGTCGACGCTGTCGATCTCCGCGACCTCGCCCGCTTCGAGCGACTTCGCGGCCGAGGCGGCGCCCTCCGCCTGGACGCCGACGACCCGCACGTCGGGGACCTGCTCTTTGATCGCGACCGCGACCCCGGAGATCAGGCCGCCGCCCCCGATCGGGACGACGACGGTGTCCAGGTCGGGGCAGTCGTCGACGATCTCCAGGCCGAGCGTCCCCTGGCCGGCCATCACGACGGGGTCGTCGAACGCGTGGACGTAGGTGCGCCCCTCATCGCGCTCCAACTGATGGGCGTACGCCTGCGCCTCGTCGTAGTCGACGCCCTCCAAGCGGACGCTCGCGCCGTATCCGCGGGTCGCCTTCACCTTCGAGACGGGCGCGAACTTCGGCATCACGACGGTGGCGTCGACGCCCGCGCGGCTGGCCGCCAGCGCCACGCCCTGCGCGTGGTTGCCGGCGCTCGCGGTGACGACGCCGGCCTCCCGCTCCGCCGCCGAGAGGGTCCGGATCCGGTTCATCGCGCCGCGGATCTTGAACGCGCCGGTCCGCTGGAAGTTCTCCAGCTTGAGGTGGAGGTCGGCGCCGCTCATCTCCGAGAAGGACCGCGACCGTTCGAGGGGCGTGTGCCGGGCGACGTCCGAGACGCGCTCGCGCGCCTCCCGGATGTCGGCGAGACTGAGCATGCCACCCCGTCGCCGCGCCGACCGCTAATCGGTTCCGGTCGGACGCGACGGGGCACGCGGCGCGCGACCGCCGCGTCGCGGTCGCCGCGCGGGCCGACGCCGCCGATCCGGCCCGCGGGTGCGGGTCGACGGCGCGGTCGCTCGCGGTGGTAAAGGGGGGAATGCACGCGTGTGACGTGCGAGTGAAACGAGGCGACGAGAATACAAAAAGGTGAGGCTACCAGAGCGAAAGTGAAACCGCACGACTGCGGCGCCGTCATCCGCCCGTCAGACGGGATCTCGGGGGGTCAGCCGCACCCGCACGTCGCGGTCGTCGAGCACCGATCGGACTCGTCCGGCGAACGGGCCGGACCCCGGCCACGTCGCGTCCGCGTCGAGGCGGTCGGGGTCGCCGACGTACACCGCGGCGGTGTCCGGGTAGTCGTCCGGGGCGTCGAGCGGCACGGCCTCGCGGACGTACAGGCCGCCGTCCACGTCCTCGTACGCGTCGAGCGCGTCGACCGCCTCCGTCCGGAGGAGCCGCCCGGCGGTCTCGCCGCCCGGCGCGAGCGTCGGGTACCGCCCCTCCACGAGCCGGAGGCCGTCGAGGGTCGCCGGTCCGACGAAGACGAACGAGTCGACGACCTCGGCGACCCGCTCCGGTTCGGTCAGCGTCCCGTACACGAAGACGTCCATGAGGCCCGTGGGTCGCTCGCGGGTTTCAACGTTCGGACGAGTCTCCCGCCGCGGCGTCGATTCCTCGCACGGCGCTCCGCCGCTCGGCGATCCACAACCGTTTTACTCGTTTCCTCGGTTCGATAGGTAATGTCGACGCTGCGCGGCCACCACGCGGTGTCCCTGATCGGGGCCGGTCTCCTCGCCGCCGCCGCGGTCCACCACGTCACCGAGATCGGCGCTATCGGGACCTCCGCGGGGCCGCTGCTGGCGTTCGCGCTCGACGGCGGGATCGCGGTGACGGTCCTCGTCGCGAGCCGCCGGATCGCCCGCAGAGATCTCTCGCCGGCGGAGGAGTGGCGCGTCGCGCGGTGGACCGCCACCGGGACCGTCCTCGCCGTCGCCGCCTTCGCCGCGACGCTCGCCGTCCGCGCCTTCGAGGGGCGGCCGCTCGTCGAGCCGGCCTTCCCGATGCTCGTCGCCGCCGGCGTCGGGGGGCTCGGCGGCGCGGTCGCGGGCTACTACGCCGTCCGCCAGGCCCCGGAGGCCCGGCGCGCCCGCGACGCGGTCCGCGCCGTCTCCTTCGTCAACCATCTCCTGCGGCACGACCTCCGCAACGACCTCTCGACGATCCGCGGCTACGCCGACCTGCTCGACGGCGACGGGGAGGGAGCCGACCACGCCGCGACCGTGGCCTCGAAGGCCGCCGAGGGCCTCGACCGCATCGAGGCGACGAGCGCGGTCGCGGACGCGATCCTCGGCGACGCGGACTCCAGCCGCGTCGACCTCGCGGAGACGACGCGGGGCGTGCTGGCGAGCGTGGCGGACGACGAGTCGGTGACGGTCGAGGCCGACCTCCCGGAGGCGGCGCCCGTCGCGGCCAACGACGGCGTGCGCTCGATCGTTCACAACCTCGTCGAGAACGCGATCGAACACGCCGGCTCGGCGGTCACCGTCCGCGTCTCGGTCCGGGTCGACGGCGACGCCGGCGAGGTCGCGCTCGTCGTCGAGGACGACGGCTCGGGGCTCCCGCCGGAGATCCGTGACGGGTCGTTCTTCGCCGACGAGCCGTCGGCGGCGGACCCGAACGGCGGCGTCAGCGGCCTGCGGCTGGCCGCCACGCTCGCGGGGGCGTACGGCGGGTCCCTCACCCCCGGCGAGTCGCCGCTCGGCGGCGCGCGGTTCGCGGTACGGCTCCCGCACGCACCGGCCGACTCGACCGGCTCCGACACGTAAAAACCGCGGGCGACCGTCCCGGACGACAGATGGACTTCCCGCGGCTGCGGCGCGTCTGGAGGCGCGTGTTCTCGCTCGCGTGGCCCGTCATGGCCGAGCAGACGTTCCGCACCGCGATGCGGACGACGGACATCCTCGTCACCGCGCTGTTCTCGCCGGCCGCCGTCGTCGCCATCGGCCTCGCCGACCTCTACGCTCGGTTCCCGCTGCGGATCGGGCTCGGCCTCGGCGGCGGCGCCATCGCGCTCTCCTCGCAGGACACCGGCGCGGGCGCGGCGGAGAACCGCGACGAGGCGGTGACGCAGGCGATCCTGCTCGGCGCGCTCGCCGGGGTCCCGTTCGTCCTCTTCGGCTTCCTCTTCGGCGAGTTCGCGATCGGGGTGTTCGGCCGGCTCGTCGGCGAGCGCACCTCGCCCGCGGTCGTCGACCTCGGCTCGACGTACCTCGCGATCGTGTTCGCCACCGCGCCGGCGCGCCACGTCGCCCTCGTCGGCGCCCGCGCGCTCCAGGGGACCGGCGACACCCGCACGCCGATGTACGTCAACATCGCGGCCAACTCCGTCAACATCGCGGGATCGGTCGTCCTCGGGCTCGGACTGTTCGGGCTCCCGCGGCTGGAGGTCCTCGGCGTCGGCCTCGCGACCGCGGGCGCCAACGTGCTCACGGCCGGGCTGCTCTGTTTCGCCATCTGGGGCTCGTGGACCGACGCGGAGTTCGCGTGGCCGCGCGACCTCACGATCGCGAAACAGCTCCTCGTCGTGAGCGCGCCCCGCGTCCTGGAGGGGTTCGGCTCCGAGATCGCGGAGTTCCCGTTCAACGCGCTCCTCTTAGGCTTCGGCGAGACGGTCAACGCCGGCTTCCAGATCGGCCGCCGCGTCTACCAGCAGGTGACCGGCCCGCTCTCGCGCGGCTACAACGTCGCGGCGTCGGTGCTCGTCGGCCAGGCGCTCGGCGAGGGCGACCCGGAGGCCGCGCGGTTCAACGGGTGGGCCGTCGCGGGGCTCGGCGTGCTCACGGTCGGGTCGATCGGGCTCGGGCTCGTCGTCGCCGCGCCGCGGATCGTGCCGATATTCACCGACGACGCGGCGACGGTCGCGTCCGCCGTCGACTTCGCGCGGGTGTACGGCGTCGCCGGCGCCGCCCTCGCCTGCTTCTCCGCGCTCTCCGGCTCGCTCCAGGGCGCCAGCGAGACGCGGATCCCCCTCGTCGCGCGCGTCTCGGCCATGTTCGGACTGTTCTTGGGCCTCTCGTGGGTGCTCGGCCGCACCGTCGGCCTCGGCCCGACCGGCGCGTACGTCGGGGTGTCCGCGGCCTACGCCTGGATGGCGCTCGTCGTCGCCGCCGGCTTCCGCCACACGGGCTGGGCGGGCCGGGCCGCGGACATGATGGACGCCCGCGGGTCCGGACCGGGCGCCGACCCCGACGCGGCCGCCGGCGACGGGTCGCGCGCGGACGATTCGCCGTGAGGCGCCGCGCCGCGGGATGAGCGCCCGCCTCCGCAGGGGAACAGTGATACGGCCGGCGTCCGTCACCGACGTATGTCGAACGAGACGCTGTACGAACGCCTCGGCGGCGAACCGGCCATCGGCGCGGTCGTCAACGAGTTCTACGACCGGGTGCTCGACGACGACCGGGTGAACCACTACTTCGACGACGTGGACATGGCCGACCAGCGCTCGCACCAGACCAAGTTCCTGAGCGCCGTCACCGGCGGGCCGATACAGTACGAGGGCGAGGAGATGGCGACCGCCCACGAGGAGCTGGCGATAACCGACGCGGAGTTCGAGGTCGTCGCGACGCACCTCGACGAGGCGCTGCGGGCCTTCGACGTCGACGACGCCGACCACGAGGCGGTGATGGAGGCGGTCGCCGGGTTCGAGGACGACGTCGTCGGCAGCCCGGGCGGAGACGAGTAGCGGCGAGCGAAGGGGGTAGCGCCGACCCGCCCGCGGGCGGGGACCGCGGATCAGGGCTCGCCGCCGAGCGACTCCTGCTCGGAGCCCGGGTCGCCCCTGAGCCGCCGACGCCGCTTGTCGTACGCCGCCTCCAGCTTCGCGTTCGTGGCCCGGGAGACGAGGTAGCAGTCCGCGTCGCCGTCGTCGCGGGGGTGCGCGCTCGCGACCCAGACGTGGCCGTCGCCGGCCGAGAGGTCGTCCGCCCACCGCTCGGCGGCCGCGCGGCTCTCGAAGGCGTGACGCGGCCCGTCCTCGAAGACGAGCCGACCCACCTTCGCGTTCCGCTTGCGCGCGGACGGCTTGATCGCGACGACGACGCTCACATCCCGGGATCGGACGCCATCGGTAAAAACCTCGTCAGACGCCGGCGTCAGTCGTCGGCGACGGCGCCCGGCTCGGCGTCCGCGGCGTCGGCCTCGGCCGCGAGCAGGCGGTCGAGCCCGTCGACCATCCCGACGACGCTCGCCCGGGTGATGTCCGCGTCCGACGCCGAGACGCTCACCGAGCGGTCGCCCCGCGAGAGGTCGACCTCGACGGTGACGACCGCGTCCGTGCCGCCCGTGATCGCGTCGACGTGATAGGAGTCGAGGTCGAACGCGACGCCGCCGTCAGCGCCGTCCTCGCCGCTCCCGTCGCCCGAAAGCGCCGCGCGGACCGCCTCCAGCCCGGCATCGACGGGTCCGGCGCCGGTGCCGGAGGCGACGCGTTCCTCGTCGCCGACGCGGAGCCGCACCGAGGCGGTCGGGAGGTTGCCGCCGGAGGTCGCCGAGAGGTCGACGAGCTCGACGTGGCGCTCGCGCTCGCGGCCCCGCACGTCGTCGGCGATGGCGAGCAGGTCGGCGTCGGTGACGCGCTTCCCGCGCTCGCCCAGCTCCTTGACGCGGGCGACGACCTCGCGCAGCTCGTCGTCGTCGACCGCCACGTCGTGCTCGGCGAGCGCGGCCTTCACGCCGGCGCGGCCCGCGTGCTTGCCGAGGACGAGCCGGCGCTCGCGCCCGACCGTCTCCGGCGGGTACGGCTCGTACATCGTCCCGTCCTTCAGCGTCCCGTCGGTGTGGATCCCGGACTCGTGGGCGAAGGCGTTGGCGCCGCAGACGGCCTTGTTCGGCGGGAGCGCGACGCCGGTCGCCTCCGAGACGGTCCGGCAGAGCCGGTAGAGCCGCGAGAGGTCGACGGTGTCGACGCCGTACGACTCGCCGAGCGCGATCGCGACCTCTTCGAGGGCGACGTTGCCGGCGCGCTCGCCCACGCCGAGGACGGTGCCGTGGACGGTGTCGGCGCCCGCCTTCAGCCCCGCGTGGACGTTCGCCAGCCCGAACCCGAGGTCGTCGTGGGTGTGGAGGCTCGTCGGGCCGAGGTCGGCGAGCCGCGAGACGACCCGGGCGGTGCGCTCGGGGTCGGCCGCCCCGACCGTGTCGCAGTAGCAGATCCGGTCGGCGCCGGCGTCGAGGCCGGCGCCGAGCAGCCGTTCGAGGTAGTCGAGGTCGGCCCGCGAGCCGTCCTCGCCGAGCACCTCGACCCACAGCCCGTGGTCGTTCGCGTACTCGACGAGCTCGACGGTCGTCTCGACGACCTCGTCGCGGGTCGAGCCCACCTTCGTCTCGACGTGCTTGTCGGAGGCGGGGACGACGAGGTTCACGCCGTCGACGCCGCAGTCGAGCGCGTGGTCCACGTCGCGTTTCACCCCGCGGGCGAAGCTCGTCACCGTCGCGTCCAGCCCCTCGTCGGCGACGCGCCGGATCGCCTCGCGCTCGCCTTCCGAGGTACACGCCGAGCCGGCCTCGATCAAGTGGACGCCCGCGGCGTCGAGCTCGCGGGCGACGCGGACCTTCTCGCCGGGCGTCAGCGAGACGCCCGGCATCTGTTCGCCGTCGCGCAGGGTGGTGTCTAACAGCTGTACCTCGTCGAGGTCTGTGAGCGGTGTTCGGGTCAAAAGGGAGTCCGTCGGCTCTGCGGTGGTCTCGGGGTCGGTGCCGCCGCGGGGCGGTCGTGCCCCGTCGTCGTTATCGCCGGAGAATTTCGCGGCCAGCCGCCGCGAGGCGACTTCCTCTATCCTCCGAACGATCGCGAGTGTCTCGCGTCATTCGTGCCCATGCGGACGATACACACACGTATAAACTGCCGGGTCGCGTCAGGTTTGACCGAGCGATCGTCGCCGCGAGGCGGGGATACGCCGACGGATCCTCGGCGCGGCCGCCGACAGCGTTAGGGGCGTCCCCTGCGACCGGCCCGCATGGAGCGAGTCGCGGTCGACGACGTCGACGTCGTCACGAACCCCATGGGCGTCCACGACATCCGAAAGCCGGTCTCGCGCGCGCTCGGCACCGACCACGTCGCGATGAACTACTTCGAACTCGCGCCCGGCGACGCCTTCTCCGGCGGCCTCCACACGCACGACGACCAGGAGGAGGTATTCTACGTCCGCTCGGGCACCGCGACGTTCGAGGTCGGCCGCGACCGCGAGCGCGTGACCGTCGGGCCCGACGAGGCGATCCGCTTCGCCCCGGGCGAGTTCCAGTCCGGGTTCGTACCCGCAGACGCTGACGAGGAGGTGGTCGCCTGGGCGATCGGCGCGCCGGGCGCGCGCCACGACTGGGACCAGATTCGGTCTGTGGTCGAGTGCCGCGAGTGCGGCGGCGAGCGCGTCCACGACACGGAGCTCACCGACGAGGCGCGGTTCCGGTTCACAGAGCAACAAGCGGAAGCCCACGGCTTCGGTTGTGGGAAGTTCGACATTCTTCGTAACATACTATGAGCGATCACGGTCTTACTCTTAGGCATCAGCCATAGACATTATGAACAAAAAGATGAAAATGTGAAATACAGATGGAGGATGTAATCCGCACCGTCAAAATCAAACTTGATGTCCCCGACGAGCGGTGTGATGACCTCCATCAGACGAAGGAGCAGTTCCTCCATTGTGCGAACACGACCGCAGCGTGGGCGTGGAGACACCCAGACGAACACTGTGTCACTTCGAAGCAACAAGCCGAAACCGCGCTCTATGAGAGACTTCGAGAGGAAACAGCGCTGACGGCGAACCTCGTTCAAAAGGGAATTCGACGCGCTATCGAAGCCACAAAAAGCGGTGTTGCTCGACTCAAAAAAGGCGAAGCCACTAGCCAACCACACTTCGACGCATGGAGCGTCGTTTACGACAAACGGTCCGCGACGTTCTCCCGTGACCACGTCTCCCTTTCCACGGTAAACGGGCGCGTCGAGTGTGAGTACGTACTTCCCGACGATCCCGTGGGAACTCCGATTGACAAGTACCTGCGGAACGAGGACTACGAGTTCCGGATGTCTACCCTCCAGTATGATCGCCCGACCGAATCGTTCTACCTCCATGCGCGAATGCGCCGCACCGAACGCGACGAGTTCGAGCGATCCACGGCTGCTTCAGATACCAAGCACAGAACAGTCCTTGGCGTCGATCTAAACGTAGATGGCTCGCTCGCTGTGACTTCAACCGGTTCGTTCATCGGGAATGCCGACGAGATGAACCATCGCCGCCGCGAGTTCGAGAAGACCCGCGGATCGATGCAACAGACGGGTACGCGGTCGGCGCACCTGTCGATCCAGTCGATAGACGACCGTGAACACCGCTGGATGCGGGACGAACTCCACTGTGCTTCGAACCAGATTCTTGACGAAGCTCGCGACCACGGGTGTACGCACATCGCATTCGAAGATCTGACGGATATTCGTGATCGGCTGGCCCGTGCGAAGCGATTTCATGTGTGGGCGTTCCGCCGTTTGTACGAGTACGTCGAGTACAAAGCCGAGCTGCTCAATATTGAGGTTGAACCGGTGAGCCCGGCGTACACGAGCCAGCGGTGTTCAAAGTGCGGTTTTACCCACGAGAGGAATCGGCGCTCAAAACACCAGTTTGCGTGTCAGAAGTGCGAGTACGAGCTGAACGCCGACTACAACGCGAGCAAGAACATTGCTCGGAAACTCCTCAAACGTCTCCGCTCGGGGCAAATGTCTTCGAGTGGAGGCGCACCCTGTCAGTGTGCGCTAAAGTCAGGGACACTGAACCTGAACGGCGAATTTATCGCCTCCGTCGGTTCGACGGCAGAAGGGGAGTCCACTGACAAACCCACGTGTGAAGTCGTGGGTGACTGACCTGTACCGACTGCGTCACCTCGCTTTCATCCTGAATGCGGCAGCAAGCCGTCGATCGAACACGCTGTTCGGAATCCTTTGTGTCACGCCGTCTTCTGTTGTAAGGTAAATCACAGCGGGGTGCGGCGCGAGATGATTTGCTGTATAGGAGTTTAAACCCAGTTTAACCGCCAGAAAATACCTGATCGGTTTCGGGTCTCTGTAGGTGTTTTCTGTTGATTCATCATCCGCTACTTACGATTGAGCCGCAGGCAGACTAGTTATTAAAGGCTGCTCACAGCGACACGTCCGTCTCGATGTCTTCGGTCGCCTCGCGCAGGCCGTCCTCGCGGGCGTCGCTCGCGAGCGACCCCTGGATGTCGGCGTCGGTGAGCAGGTCGCGGAACGCGTCGCGGAACCGGTCGTTCGCCCGCGTGGAGGCGATGTCGGTGCGCGCGACAGCGGCGTACCGGGCGACCGTGTCCGGCTGTGCGTCCAGCTCCTCGGCGCACTCGACGATCGAGTTCCCGGCGGCGGTGAGTCGCTTCAGGTCGGCGTACGCGAACGGCGGCTCGTCGCCCTTGTCCGCGTCGACCTCGCGGTCCGACTCGTGCACGAGGTGGAGATCGAAGCGGGCCTTTCGGACGGTTTCGGCGTCGATTTTGTCGGGATCGACCTCGGAGTCGCCGTCCGCCAGTTCGTCGCGCAGGGCCGCGGCGATCGACTCATCGCCCTCGTCCGCGAACCGGCCGCGGGCGACGAGCGCGTAGGCGGCGTCGCCGAGCGGGGTCGAGAAGCCGTACCGCTCGCGCATCGCGGCGACGAGATTGCGGACCGCCTCGCCGACAGACTCGTCGTCGCGGTCGACGAGGGTCCCGCGCTCCGCCTCCTGGCGTTCAGTGACCGTCTCCGAGCCGGTCGCCTCGACGAACAGGTCGCGGAGTTCGGCGGTCTTCTCGTCCATGGGAGTCGACCTACGCGGGCGCGGTAGAAAAGAGTCGTGTCGTTCTGGTACGCCGTTCGCCGCTTCATGCTCAAATGGTGCCCGCTACATATAGTGGTACCGAGCTCCCGCGTCATCGTTCGATCCGCGGTTGACCGACGGCTCCGTTTAACCGTTTCTTTCTGTCACCGAGTATTCATTTACGGCTGCGGAAACGTTCAGACGGCGATCCGTATTTCGCCGGCGTCGCGGCCGCTGTGGCGACCTCCGCGACGTTGACGATCGTTCATCACTATCGTGACGTGTGGAAACGCATTTATAATACCCCACGTAATTCGCGTTCCACGCCTCAATGAGCACGTCACTGTCGAGCGATCTCCAGCGCGCCTTTCTGCGCTACCAACACGTCTTCGTGTTCCTCGCCCCGCTCCTGTTCGTCGCGGGGGTGTACGCCTTCGCGCCGACGCCGGCCGACGCCGGCGTCGACTACTGGACCGAGTACTGGTGGCTGTTCCTGGCGTTCGTCACCGGCGCCACCATCGTCAACACCGTCGGGATCAGCGGGTCGGCGCTGTTCGTGCCGTTCCTCATCTTCGTCTTCCCGCTGGTCGCGTACCCCCTGGAGCCGACGACGCTGGTGAAGATCGGGCTCATCAGCGAGTCGTTCGGCCTGTCGAGCTCGTCGCTCGCGTTCATCCAGTACGGGCTCGTCGACCGGCGGCTCTCGCTGTCGCTCGTGCTGGGCGGCGTCCCCTTCGTCGTCGGCGGGGCGCTCCTCTCGTTCGTCATCCCCGAGCCGCTGTTCCACGCGCTGTTGGGGATCGCGCTGCTGGCGGCGTCGTACCTGCTGTTCAAGGCCAACCTGGGTCACGGGGACCCGACCGGCGGCGACGACGGCGAGGAGGTCGCGACCGACGGCGGGTCGTCGCCCGACCTCCCGGACGACGACAACAAGCTCGGCCCGGCCGGCGTCGACACCGACGACTCCGGCACCGTCACGCGCGTCGACCGCGACGGCGACGACTACACCTACTCCCGCGGCGGCTACCTCGAACGGTTCCTCAACTACAGCGTCGGCGGCGTGTTCCAGGGGCTCGCCGGCTTCGGGATCGGCGAGCTCGGGATCATCTCGATGCTCCGCACGCAGGTCCCGGTCCGGGTCGCCATCGGCACGAACCACATCGTCGTCGCGACGACCGCCGTCCTCGCCTCGGTCGTCCACGTGTTCGGCGGCGGCCTCGTCGGCGGGCACACGATGGACTTGGCGACGACGCCGTGGAACATGGTCGTCTGGACGGTCCCGGCGACGACGCTCGGCGGCCAGATCGCCCCCTACGTCTCGACGGCGCTCGACACCGGGACGATCAAGGCGGGCGTGGGCGGGCTGTTCGCCGTCATCGCCGTCGCGCTGTTCGCGATGGCGGGCGGCGGGATCTGAGCCGGATCCCGCGGCGCCGGGAGCCGCGACGCTTCTCGCTCCGCCGCCGCCGTCCCCGCTCCGTCGGCGACCCACCGCGGTCGAGCCCGGCGCTCATTCGTTGTTTTTTTCACGCAATTCTCGTAGTCGTTACACGGCGATGTCATTAGACAAGCCCTCCACGGCCCTCACGTCGCGACAGCAGGTGGCTGTCGTCGTGTTGGCCGCGGCTCTGGTCGGCGCCGTGCTCGCTCCGAGCGTGTACGCGGCGACCAACGACCCGAACGACACAGTTGCCGTCGTCGAGATCGAGGGGCCCGTCAACACGGCCCTCGCCGACGACGTCGAGAGCGAACTGGCGGACATCCGCGCCAACGACTCCGTGGGCGCGGTCGTCCTCAAGCTGGACACGCCCGGCGGCGCGCCCGTCGCCTCCGAGCGGATGTACAAGGCGGTCCAGCGGACGAGCCGAGACATGACCGTCATCGCGAGCGTCCAGTCGATCAGCGCCTCGGGCGGCTACTACGCGATGGCGCCCGCCGACGAGATCTACGTGATGCCGACCTCGACGGTCGGCAGCATCGGGCTGAACGCTCCCGCGCCGTCGGCCCGCTCGGCGCCCTTCGGTCCGAGCGGCCCCGACAAGGCCGGTAGCAACCCCACCCAGGCGTGGGCCGAACAGGAGACGCTCGCGGACACGTTCATCAACGCGATGATGGCGGAACGGGGCGAAGAATTCCAGATGCCCCGCGAGGAGGTCGCGAAGGCCGACACGTACCTCGGCACCGAGGCCGTCAACAACGGCTTCGCCGACGAGATCGGCTCGCTCAACGAGGCGATCCACGCGGCGGCCACCGAGGAGAATCTCGGCGAGTACACGGTCGACACGCGGGAGACAGGCGGCCTCTCGGGGATCCCCTTCCTCGTCCGCACCGACTCCGGGCTCGTCGCGATCCACGCGAACGACCCCGGGTACGCCGAGGTGAAGCCGATGCCCTCGACGTACGTCTACACGCCCGCCGTGCCGCACGTGGACACGATCGAGCGCTTCTCCGAGCCCGACCTCCGTGACGCCGGCGCGGCGTCGACGGAGCGGACGGCGACCGGCAACGAGACGGCGCGGCTCGACGGGGGTGTCGGCGCGTGAACCGCGTCGCAACCCTCGCGGTCGCGTTCGTCGTGACCCTCGCGGCCGTCCTCGGCGGCGCCGCGGCCGTCGGCTTCGCGACCGCCGACGGCGCAGCGCCCGCCCCGGAGATACAGAACGACCACTTCCTCGACGACGACCTCGTCGTCGACGACGACCCCGGCCAGGCGACCGTCGAGATGGACGCCTCGGCGGCGTCTCAGACCGTCCTCGTCGACCCCGGCGTCGAGGCTGGCGGACCCGGTCCGGCGCTCCCCATCAGCCTCCTCGGGCTCGGCGGCGGCGGCGTCGACGACCGGGACATCAGACCGCTCGCGAACGCGCTCATCGAGAACGGCCACGAGGTGGGCGTGTACGTGCCCGACCCGGACCAGCGCCGACCGCCCGCGCGGCCCGGCGCCGACCGGCCGACGCAGCTCGGCGAGCGGCTCGCCGAGGCCGACGCGTTCGTGACGTTCCGGACGGACTACGAGCCGGAGCAGCTCGACGAGATCGAGTCGTTCGTCGAGTCCGGCGGCCACGTCGTGCTCGCCACCGAGCCCGACGCGGCGTACTCCCAGCCCGGCGCCGCGTCGCTCGACGCGACGCTCGACGTCACGACCCGGCCCGGCTACGTGTACAACATGGCGGAGAACGACCTGAACTACCAGCGCGTGTACGCCGAGGCGACCGGCGACTCGGTCCTGACAGAGGGCGTCGACCGCGCGGTGTTCCCGTCGGCGACGCCGGTCGGCACGGCCGTCGGCGGCACCGAGGTGCTCCGCCCGATCGAGGGCAGCGAGCTCTCGACGACGCGCGCGGCGACCGAGGCGCCGCTCCTCGTCCGCAACGACGAGGTCGTCATGATCGGCGACGCCGACTTCCTGTCGCCGGAGAACGCCAAGCGCGCCGACAACGACGCGCTGATCGGCAACCTCGCCGACTTCCTCGTGACGAACGACCGGACGCCGCCCGGGCCGCCCGGCGAGGGCGGGTCGACGGGTCCGACGCAGCCGCCGGGACCGGGCCAGCCGCCCGCGAACGGGACGGCCGCCTGATCGCCCGCCCGAACCCCTGAACGGCCCCGGCGATCGGTCGATCGGGTCCCGTTCGGTTCGGCTTCCGACACCCGCTCATTTTTGCCGCACGCGACGGTAGCAATCCCTATGCGCGCAGCCGTCTTCCACGGCCCCGGCGAGATCGGCGTCGAAGAGCGACCGCGACCCGAGATCGACTCCCCGACGGATGCGATCGTCCGCGTCACCCACACCGCGATCTGCGGCTCGGACCTCTGGTTCTACCGCGGGGACAGCGACCGCGACGCGGGCTCCCCGGTCGGCCACGAGCCGATGGGGATCGTCGAGGAAGTGGGCGACGACGTGACCTCGGTCGCGCCCGGCGACCGCGTGCTCGCCCCCTTCGCGATCTCCTGCGGTGAGTGCGAGTTCTGCCGGAAGGGGCTCCACACCTCCTGCGAGAACGGCGACTCGTGGGGCGGCGACAACGGCGGCGGCCAGGGCGAGTACGTCCGCTCGACCCACGCCGACGGCACGCTCGTCCGCGTGCCCGACCGGTACGCCGACGACGAGGACACGCTCCGCTCGCTGCTCCCGCTCACGGACGTGATGGGCACCGGCCACCACGCGGCCGTCAGCGCGGGCGTCGACGAGGGGTCGACCGTGGCCGTCATCGGCGACGGCGCGGTCGGGCTCTGCGGCGTCCTCGCCGCGCGCCGACTCGGCGCGGAGCGGATCGTCGCCGTCGGGCACCACGAGGACCGACTCCACCTCGCCGAGGAGTTCGGCGCCACCGAGACCGTCTCCGAGCGGGGCGAGGCCGCCGTCGAGCGGATCCGCGAGCTCACCCACGGCGGGCCGAACCACGTGATGGAGTGCGTCGGCGCCGCGAGCGCGATGAACACCGCTATCGATGCGGTCCGCCCCGGCGGCACGATCGGGTACGTCGGCGTGCCCTACGGTGTCGAAGACGAGGGCCTCGACGTGTTCGGCATGTTCGGGCAGAACGTGACGCTCGCGGGCGGCGTCGCCCCCGTCCGCGCGTACGCCGAGGAGCTGATGGCGGACGTGCTTCAGGGAACGCTCGACCCCGCGCCGATCTTCACCGAGACGGTCGGTCTCGACGACGTCGCCGAGGGGTACCGCATGATGGACGAGCGGGAGGCGATCAAGGTGCTGGTCAAACCGCACGAGGGCGCGTAGGCCGGCTCAGAGGCCCTCTTTCGACAGATCCGTCGCAACTTTTAGAAGCCTCCAACTCGTGTGGGTAGTTGTCATGTGCCACCATTACGACGAGGCGATGACCTGGGAGGAGGTCCAGGCGCGTCACCGGTCCGAGGAGGCGGCTGAGCTCGACGACACCCCCGACGTCGACGCGGTCGACGAGCCGGCGGGCGAGACGGAGGAGTCCGAGCCCCCGGCGGAGCCGCGCGTCCCGGCCGACGACTGACGCGGTCGGGCACGACCCCGCCTCGAACCCTGACGTTTCTTTCGCGCGTCGCCGTCCCGTGAGCGGCGTCGCCGGTCGAAGAGTTGTAGCTGTTCTCGTTCCCGACGCTCGGCGCGGTCGCGCTGCTCGTCGTTGTCGCGGTCCGCCGCGCCGACGGCTAACGCACTCTCGCTCTTTTTCGGAACCCCAGAGAGGGCCGTTCAGAGCGGCTCGATCAGCTCGACGACGTGGCCGTCGGGGTCCTTCACGAAGGCGACGCGCGCGCCGGCCTCCGGGTGGTCGGTCGGCGCCTCCACGACGCCGTGGTGATCGAGGTCCGCGAACGCAGCGTCCACGTCGTCGACGCCGACGGCGACGTGGTCGTAGCGGTCGCCGTCCGCGCTCGGCTCCTCGCCGGGCGTGTCCGACAGCTGGAACTCGACGCCGTTCCCGTCGGCGACGTACACGTTGCGAGTGTCGCCGTCGGCGACCGTGAACTCCCACGAGCGCTCGAAGCCGAGCTCGTCGACGTACCAGTCGGCGGTCCGGTCCGCGTCCGCCACGTTCAGGCAGGTGTGGAGAATCTCCATGCGTCGCCCTCGCGGCCCGCCGGGATAAATTCCCGACCGCCGGCTCCCCGCTCGGCGCGGCCGTCGCGAGCGGCAGGCCGGCGAGTCGCCGATCCGCCCGAGCAATCATGTCGCTCGCGCCCGTCGCGTCCGTATGGACCGAAACGAGGTGCGCCGCGCGTGGGACGCGGTCGCCGAGACGTACGCCGCTCGGCGCGACCCGGACGGCTCGGACGCGGCGCTGATCGACGACCTGTGCGACGCGCTGGCGAGCGACCCGCGGGTCGCGACCGACGGCGACGACCCGCTCGTCCTCGATGTCGGCTGCGGCGACGGCGCCCGCACCCTGGCGAACCTCCCGCCGGGCAGCGTCGGGCTCGACGTCTCGCGCCGCGGGCTCGACCTCGCCGGCGAGACCGTCCCCGACGCGCGGCTCGTCCACGGCGAGATGTCCGCGCTCCCGTTCGCTGCCGACCGCTTCGACGCGATCACGGCCTACCACGCGGTGTTTCACGTCGAGCGCGAGCGCCACCCGACGGTGTACGACGAGTTCGCGCGCGTCCTGCGCCCGGGTGGCCGGCTCCTCGCGACGCTGCCGAGCGGCCGCTTCGAGACGGTGCGGCGCGGCTGGATGGGCGGGGAGATGTTCTTCTCTGCGCCCGGCCGCGAGCGCACGCTCGACCAGCTGCGCGCGGCGGGGTTCGCCGACATCGAGACGCGGACCGCGACCGACCCCCTGGGGAGCAGCACCGAGTTCGTCTTCGCGACGCTGGCGGGCGACTCGGCGCCCGACGGCGGCGCCGAGCCGGGGGCGACCGACCCATGACCGATCCCGACGAGGTGCCCCACGACGTGCGCGCGAGCCTCGGCCAACTGCTCGCGGCGGCCCGCGCGGCCGCCGAGCGCGGCGACACCGACACCGCGCGGGCGACCCTCAACACCGCGAAGACGGTGGCGTCGAACAAGCTGCCGGCCGGTGAGCGGCGCGACCGGACCCGGTGGGGGTGTGCGGCGGCGCTCGACGCGCTGCCGAACGGCGACCTCGCGGCCGCGTACGCCGCGGCGACCGCCGGCGTCGTCACGGGGTAGGCCTCGCCCTCGCCTCGAACCGCCGCCGATTTCACCCGCCTCGTCCCACGCCCGTCCATGGACCGACGCGACGCGCGGTTCGTCCTCCTGAGCACGCTGCTCGCGGTCACGCTCATCAACACCCTCGCCCCGACCCGGACCGCGGCGTGGTTCCGGTCGGCGTCGTTCCTGCTGGCGTTCGGCGCCCTGCTGTACGCCGCGTACGTCGTCGTCCGGCCCGTTCTCGCGTGGCTCCCCGCCCGGTAGCCGCGGCCGGCCCCCTCGTTTTTCCCCGTCGAGCGCGTCCGTTCGGCCATGCGCGTCGCCTCGCTGCTCCCCTCCGCTACGGAGACGCTGTTCGCGCTCGGTGTCGAACCGGTCGGCGTCTCGCACAGCTGCGACCACCCGCCCGCCGCCCGCGACCTGCCGACGCTGACGAGTACGGTCGTCGCCCACGAGAACCGCTCGGCCGCCGACATCGACGAACAGATGCGCGAGGTCGACGGCGCCGTGTACGACCTCGACGAGGACCGCCTCGCGGCGCTCGATCCCGACCTCCTGGTCACGCAGGCGACCTGCGACGTCTGCGCCGTCGACGCGAGCGAGGTCCGGGCGGCCGCCGCGCGCCTCGACCCCGCGCCCGAGGTGCTGGCTCTGGACCCGCACTCCTTCCGCGACGCGCTCGACGACGTGGAACGGGTCGGCACCGCGGTCGGCGAGGCGGCGGCCGCGAGCGACCTCCGAGCCGACCTCCGCGAGCGCGTTGACGCGGTCCGCGAGCGCGCCGAGCGCGCGGTCGCCGAGGAGGGGCGCCCTCGCGTCGCCGTTCTCGACTGGACCTACCCGCCGATCCGCGCGGGCCACTGGGTGCGCGACATGGTCGAAATCGCGGGCGGCGACCCCGCCTTCCAGCCCGACGGCCCCTCCGAGCCGGTCGCGTGGGCGGACGTGCGCGAGTTCGACCCGGACGCGCTCGTCGTCGCGCCCTGTGGCTTCGCCCGCGACCGCGCCGTCGACGCGGTCGGGGACCTCGCCGACCGGCCGGGGTTCGATGACCTCGCGGCGGTCGCGGGCGGGCGGGTCTACGCCGTCGACGGCAACGCCCTGTTCAACCGGCCGAGCCACCGGCTCGTCGACTCGCTGGAAACGCTGTTCGCGTGTCTCCACCCCGAGCACGCGGCGACGGCGCCCGAAGCGCTGGACGCCGTCGCCAGCGTCGACGCGGAGAAACTCGTCATCGAACAAGCGGTTACCAGCGAGGAGCCGGCCGAGGGGTACCGCCGGCGCGCCCAACGAACCCGCGAACTCGCCGACGAACTAGCGGGCGTCTCGGCGGAGGCGAACGACCACCTCGGCGAGAGCCCGGACCGTGGATCGCGCTAGCCGTACTGGGTAATTGGGAGGCCTCCCATGCCGAGCGCACCGACCTGCGTGAACCCACGGGTGGGGCGCACGCAAGAGACGCGTCCAGTTGTCAGTATCGCTTTTCGACGGCAGCAGTCGTTGTGATTTCGACAGCGCCACTCGAATTGACCGGGTGGTCACGTCTCGGCCAACTCACGGAGCCCCGACAGCGTTCCCGCCTCACGCAGGTCGGCGACGGTACAGTACCACGCGCCGCGCACGCCGTTCAGGTCGTTCTCGACTGGGCTATCGAGCGGCACGAGGTCGTCGAACGCGAAGACGACCACGACGCGCTCCTCCGAGAACGGATCGATGAGCGCCGCCCAGTCGTCCTCGTCCATCGGTCCGGGGTCGCCGCGCGCCTGTTCGGTGCGGTCGACGACGCGGGCGTAGTGGGTGACCGCCGACACCGGCGCGGTGCGGTAGAAGGCCATGAACTTGAAGTCGGCGCGGGTGCGGTCGTACGAGCGCGGCGCCGGGTAGAAGCCGGCGCGGCAGCGCTCGAACGTCTCCGGCTGGGTCGCGACGACGCAGACGCGGGCGTCGCCGGGCGCGTCGTCGTCCGGGGCGTCCGCGGCGAAGCGGTCGAGGTCCATGCGTACGATGGGTTCCGAGAGGGGATATATCCCTGCTCGGCCCCTATTCGACTCAATGGCACGGAGCGCGACGAGCGCGCGCGGTGGTCCCCGAGAGCGCGACGCGACGCAGGGCGGCGGCGACGAGGCGAACGCGGACGGAGCGAGCGCGGGCCCGCCGGCCCTCGCGGTCGAGGGGCTCACGAAGCGGTTCGGCGAGGGCGACGACGCGGTCGTCGCCGTCGACGACGTGAGCCTCTCCGTCGAGCGCGGGTCGGTGGTCGGCCTGCTCGGCCCGAACGGCGCCGGCAAGACGACGCTGATCAAGTGCGCCCTCGGCATCGTCATCCCCGACGCGGGCTCTGTCCGGGTGTTCGGCACCGACGTGCGCGACGGCCGCCGGGCGGCCTACGCCGACGTGGACGCGATGCTGGAGGGCGCGCGCAACGACTACTGGCGACTCACGGTTCGCGAGAACCTCCGCTACTTCGCGACGATCAGCGGCGTCGACCCGGACTCCGTGGCGGCGCGCCACGAACGCCTGCTCGACCGCCTCGACCTCGCCGACAAGGCGGACACGCCGGTCCGTGACCTCTCCCGGGGGATGAAACAGAAGGTGTCGCTCGCGAGCGTGCTGGCGGGCGGCGCCGAGCTGGTCTTCCTTGACGAACCGACGCTCGGGCTCGACGTCGAGAGCGCGCGGACGCTCCGGGCGGAGCTGCGCCGGCTCGCGGCCGAGGAGGGGCTCACCATCGTCGTCAGCAGCCACGACATGACGACGATCGAGGCGGTGTGCGACCGCGTCGTCATGCTCTCGAACGGCCGGATCGTCGCGGACGACACCGTCGAGGCGCTGCTGGGCGCCGCCGAGAGCGACTCGGTGCGGGTGGCCAGCCCGGACCTCGACGCGGAGACGGTCGGCGGGCTGCGCGAACGGTTCGAAATCGTCGGCGTCGACCGCGACGCGCAGCCGCCCGCGGTGACGGTGGCTGCGGGCGGCGACCGGCTGTACGAGCTGACCGACGCGCTCCGGGCGGCCGGCGTCACCGTCTCGGACATCCGGACGGTCCAGCCCGACCTCGAAGAGGTGTTCCTCGAACGCACCGGGACCGGGCTCGGGGGTGCGTCCCAGTGAGCGGGGACGCGCCGCCCGCAGACGCGTCGACGGCGACGGCGTCCGGGGCCGACGACGACCCTCGACCGGCCACCTACTACCACCTCGCGCGGGCGGTCCTCTACCGGGAGTTCCTGATCTTCGTGCGGTATCCGGCCAACGCGATCGGGGGGATCGTGGTGTCGCTGTTCTTCTTCGCCGCGCTGTTCCTCGGCGGCCAGCTGCTCGCGGGGCAGGCGCTCGCGGACTCGATCGAGGGGATCGTCGTCGGCTACTTCCTGTGGACGCTGTCGGTGGGCGCGTACTCGTCGGTGTCGAACGACATCGGTAGCGAGGTGCAGTGGGGGACCCTCGAACGCCACATCACCACCCCGTTCGGCTTCGCGCCCGTCGCGCTGCTGAAGGGGGTCGCGAAGGTGATACGGAC
Source organism: Halorubrum sp. Atlit-28R (assembly GCF_003665955.1). Lineage (NCBI taxonomy): Archaea > Methanobacteriati > Methanobacteriota > Halobacteria > Halobacteriales > Haloferacaceae > Halorubrum > Halorubrum sp. Atlit-28R. The sequence goes on along the minus strand of NZ_QPLS01000006.1, from coordinate 7,990 downwards.
GTTCCTCACCAGCGCCGTGATCCTCGCGGTGATGCTCCTCGCGACCGGGACGCGGCTCAGCCTCGCGCCGGTGACCGTGGTCGTCGTCGCGGGGCTGTCGATCGTCTCGGTGCTCGGGCTCGGCTTCGCCGCGGGCGGCGTGACGGTGCTGTACAAGCGGATCGGCAACTGGCTCAACTTACTCCAGTTCGGGTTCGTCGCGCTGATTTCGGCGCCCGTCTTCGACCTGCCGTGGACGCGCGTGCTCCCCTTGGCGCACGGCAGCGCCATGCTCCAGCGCGTGATGGTCGACGGCGTGCGGCTGTGGGAGTTCCCGCTCGCGGACCTCGCGCTGCTGGTCGCGGTCGCGGTCGGCTACTTAGTCGGCGGCTACCTCGTCTTCCAGTACGCGACGGGGCGGGCACGGCGGCTCGGCGTCTTGGGCGACTACTGACCTACCGATCCTCGTCCGGCTCCGCGGCCAGCGCCTCGTCGCGGAGCTCGCGGCAGCGCTCGCCCGCGACCTCGAGTTCGGGGACGGGCGTCGGGTTCCCGTCTTCGTCGACGGCGACGAACACGAAGTACGACTCCGTCGTCAGTTCGCGCTCGCCCGTGCGCGGGGACTCGCGATACGCGCGGATCCGCGTCCGGAGGCTCGTGCGCCCGACCGCGTACACGTACGACTCGATGACGCAGGTGTCGCCCTGCGGGACGGGCCGCTTGAAGTCGAGCGCGTTGATCTTGGCCGTGACGCAGGTCTCGCCCGCGGCGCGCATCGCGGACATCGCGCCGATCTCGTCCATCCACTTGACGACGTTGCCCCCGTGCGCCGAGGCGTAGTTGTTCGTGTGGGTGGGCTGGACGCGCTGGCGGTTCTCGATGTACGTGTCGCTGACGCTGGGCATACTGTTCCGTGGCGCGGCCCGGGGAAAAGCCCGCGCCCGCCTTGGTCGCCGGTGGCTCGCAGCCGCCGTCCGGAGCGGTTCCGGCGGCCGAACTGAACCGCGAGCGCGCGTGTCCCACCGGCGGAGCTTCAGGTACGAACCGTTGACTGTCGGCCGCCCGTCCGTCATTACTTCCGCAGCTCCCAGACCTGGACGCCGTCGCCGTCCGCAAGCGGTTCGCCGTCGAAACCTCCCCGGACCGACCACTGGTCGAACGGCGACTGACGTGCCAGCAGTTCGACCTGTTGAGCCGGAAGATGCGAGAGGACGAACTCGTCGCGGGCGATAACTTCCCCGTCGGCATCGAGGAGTTCCTGCTCCGTGCGATAGGTCTGGGTCACCTGATTGGCGATGTCGGCACGGGAACGGCCTCTCAACAGCGTTCCCTCGTGTTCGACCTCGCGAACGTCCTGCCACTCGCCGAACGCCTCGGCGACGACGTCGTACCGGGGAACGTACACGTCGAACAGGAGTCGGCCGCCGGGCTCGAGCACGTCGTGAAACGCCTCGAGCGCAGCGAGCTGGTCGTCGACCCGTCGAAGGCTACACATCGAGTTGTAGGGAACCAGCGCCAGCGCGTACGACCGGTCGGCACCAATCGACCGCAGGTCGGCCTCCCACACTGTCGGCGTCAAACCCTCGCTGGCCGCCTTCTTCCGGAGGATCTTCAACATTGCCGGCGAGATGTCGAAGCCGTCGGCGTCGACGCCGTTGCGAAGGAATTCGAGGTAGAGGCGTCCGGTTCCGCAGGCGCCTTCGAGTACCGGCCCGGCGGCGTTCGTGGCCGCGTCGCGATAAAACGACTCGTCGCCGACGTCCCCGTGGTCGTGCGTCGCCTCGTAGAACGCGGCCAACTCCCCGGAAAACTGGTTCTCCTCCGCCATGTCGACAACCGACAGAGTGGCACAGAAAAATTCCACCGAAATCGAGTGTTACTCCCGTGACACGGAACCCGTCGCACGGCAGTCTGTGCTACTCGGCTCCCGCCCGGCGATCCGGCGGTCACCAGCACCGGCACCCACGGTAATTATCGTGTTCAGTAATTACGACTTTAATCCTAAGTAGGGGTGTTTGGTTTCCTCAGACAACAGATGTTGAACGTAATTACCGCGCGTTACGGCCGGCGCGTCGGCGCGGCCGTCCTCGGGACGCTCGCCGTGACGCTCGGCTTCATCGCCCTCTTCGCGGGGCACGTGGCGACGGTCGGCACGCCGGAAGCCGCGACGGCCTCGCTGATCGGCGTCGGCGTCGTCGTTACGCTGAACCTCGGCCTGTTAGGCATCGTCTTAGTCGGGAACGTCGCGGTCGAGCTGCGGCGGCTGACCGAGACCGCGGAGGCGGTCGGGCGCGGCGAGTTCGACGCGAGCGCGAGCTCCGACCGCGGCGACGAGATCGGGCGGCTGTTCGGCGCCTTCGACGAGACGCGGCGGTCGCTCCGGGACGCGGTCGCCGAGTCCGAGCGGGCCCAGACCAAGGCGGAGGCGGCCCGCGAGGAGGCCGAGGAGCTGTCGGACACCCTCCTGGACCGCGCCCAGGAGATCGGCGGCGCCATGGCGGGCGGCCGAGGGCGACCTCTCGCGCCGGCTCGACGCCGACAGCGACGTCGACGCGATCGAGCGCATCACGGCCGCGTACAACGAGATGACCGGCGGGCTCTCGACGACGGTTGAGGACATCCAGGCGTTCGCGGGCGACGTGGAGGCCACGAGCGAGGAGATGGCCGCGGAGGCCGACGACGTGGCCGCGATGAACCAGGAGGTGGCCGCCGAGATGCGCGAACTGGCCGACGAGCTGGACGCGCAGACCGAGCGGTTACGGGAGACGGCTGCCGACACCGACGACTTCTCCGCGACCGTCGAGGAGATCGCCTCCACCACGGACGAGGTGGCCGGCGACGCGAGCGCCGCGGCGGAGCTGGGCGAGAAAGGCGAGGAGCGCGCGACCGAGGCGGTCGAAGCGATCGCGGCGATCGCCGACCTGCTTGAGGACCTTGACGACCTCGTCGCCGGCCTTGACGATCGGATGGACGGCGTCGCGGAGACGACCGACGTGATCGCCGACATCGCCGACCAGACCAACATCCTCGCGCTGAACGCCTCGATTGAGGCGTCGCGGGCGGGCGGCGACGGCGACGGCTTCGCGGTCGTCGCCGACGAGGTGAAGGGGCTCGCCGAGGAGACCCGCGAGTCCACCACGGAGATCGAGGCGACCATCGGCGAGGTGACCGACGACGTGTCGGCGGTCGCCGGCGAGATGGACCGGACGATGACCGAGTTGGACGAGACGACCGCGGCCGTCGAGGCCGCGGGCGAGGCGATCGAGGAGCTGACGGGGACCGTCGAGGACGTCGACGTCGCGATGGGCGACATCGCGCGGGCGACCGACGAGGGCGCCGAGGGGATCGAGTCGGTCGCGGCCCGCGTCGAGGCCGTCCACGGTTCCGCCACCGACGCCGCCGACCGCGCGCGGACGCTGGCGGAGACCGCCGACGACACGGCCGAGACGGTCGGCGACCTCGCCGAGACGGCGACCGCGCTCGCCGAGCGGACCGCCTCGCTCACCGAGCGGCTCGACCAGTTCGAGACGCGGGCCGAGGGCGCGGCGCCGAGCGCGACCCCCGCCGGCGCGTCCGGGGCGGTGACAGACCGCGGAACGGCGACCGAGGTCGGGACGGTGGCGGACGGCGGGACGGCGACGGACGGTGGAACGGCGACGGACGGCGAGACGACGGACGCCGCCGTCGAGGCGGAGACGCCACCGAACGGCGCCGCCGGCGACGCGGAGGTGACCCGATGATCGAGCCGTCGACGGTGCGGTTCGTCTCGGCGAGCGTCTACGCCGTCTCCGCGCTCGTGTTGTTCGGCCTGGCGCGCCGCAAGCCCGCGGCGCTGCGGCGCTACTGTTACCCGTTCGTCGCGGTCGTCGCGATTGCGGGCGTCGGCGTCGGGCTGTGGGGCGCCGGGGTCGGGACGTTCGCGGTCGCGGGCGGGACGCTGGAGGGCGGCCAGCTCCTCACCGACTACGTCGCCTACCCGTTCCTGTTCGGGTTCGCGGCGTTCGTCTCGGGAGCGGGCCAGCGCTACGTGGTCGGCGTGACCACGCTCACCGCGACGATGCGGCTCGGCTACGACTTCGCGGAGGTGTTCGAGGGCCCGCTCGCGCTGGCCGGCACCGGAGCGATCCTCGTCGGGTACCTCGTCCTCCTCGGCGTGTTCTTCGGCCCGCTCTCGACGGCGGCCGCGCGGCAGCCGCCCGCCCGCGAGCTGTTCTTCAAGAAGACGCGGAACCTCTCGCTGTTCGCGTTCGGCGTGTTGATCGCGTGGGCGATGGTCAGTATCGCCGGGCTGCTCGATACGTTCACCGCGGCGGTCACGCTGGAGTATCTCGATCTGCTGCTCCGGGTCGGCTTCGCCGGCTTCGTGTTCGCGAACGTGGAGACGTTGGCGGCTGAGGTGGGGTCCGGGGACAACGGTAGTACTGACACGAGACACCCCGCGTCTCACACGGCGACGGGAACGGGCGCTGACTAAGCTGACGGGAACTGAAGTTCACCGAACCCGCTGCTATGTTACGCCGCCTCGACAGATCAAATAGTTTGGACTCGATCAGTTCGCTCATCATGGCGGTCGGATTCTGCCTGGCCGGACTCGCCGAGTCCCTTCCGGAGGAACGCCCACAGACCGCGAGCGGGCTACATGTCACCGCAATTGTCTTACTGGTGATTCAACTCCGCGTCGCGTTCTCCGTTCCCGAAACTGTTCCCGGCCCGTGATAGGGGGGTGCTGTTTAATTCCTTGTCAAATATGCCCCATCTCACATGTATGTGTCCGTACAAACTTTTAATATCCTATTTATATACAGTTGAAGCAGATGAACGGGCTGTCAGCATTCCAGCGAGATATCTTGTACATAATTGAGGGAAAAGAAGATCCGCACGGGTTAGCGATCAAGACTGCGCTGGAAGAGTATTACCAGACGGAAGTAAACCATGGGCGTCTTTATCCAAACCTGGACCAACTTGTTGAGAAAGACTACGTGTCAAAAGGAACGTATGATGAACGAACAAACATGTATTCACTCACAGAACAAGGCGAAGATCTACTTATCACGCGGCGGAAATGGGAAAACCAGCAAGTCTCCCTACCAACTGCCGACAACGACTGAGCTCTCTATATGTGCCCTCGCGACTCTACTAATAATAGAGCTAGTCAAGTTGGTCCTGGCTCTCCACAGCCGTATTCTGGGGGCAGAGCCGAGGATAAGTCTCCACGCGCTGTTAAAATCCTGTCCGCCGCATTTCCAACCTGTGTCACGTACGGGGAGGATCTATCAGTCACTGTTACCCTCCAAAATCAGACCGATTCCGAGCAGTTTCGCACGCTTGATCTTCGCGGTGAGTCACACGGCGTGCCGGTCCGGCTGACGCAGGCCACCGTGTATCTGCCTGCTAATTCAACTGTTCAGCATGAGCTTACCACCCCTGCTACCCCTGCCGGGCTGTCTGCGCTTTTCATTAACAACACCGAGTACCGGTCGACTGTCCAGATTACGCCAATCGAAGCTACCATCGATGACCGAATTTCCCTCCCCGACGGCACAATCCTTCGGCCAACGACCGTTGAACGGACTGATGACGCAACTGCGTTGTACCTTGATGTCGCTGAGCACGGACGGGATGGGCCTCCAGACCGACAGTTCTTTTCTGAATACACGCAAAACGTTCTCGCGCCTGAGTTGGGAGATTTTGATCAACTCCGTGAGGCTTGGGATCCGTTGTACACGAACTCTCACACTGGTGGCTGGCTTATTTTTCTGCCCCGCACAGAAACTGTTCGCCTCCGCGGAGAGGACCTCCGGGCGATTATCTCACTTTCCCGGGTCACTGACGCTTGATCGTTTCCACCCTGTTGGCAGTCACTCAAATAGTATTACCGCGACAAGCACCGTCAACACAACAATTAGTGTCGCGAGTAACACGATCTTAACGAGATCAACGCGACCCCGAGCCGCTGGTTTACTCAATCTGTCTCACCTATATCTTGGTCTGCGTTATTGTAGCTACTAATTCCCTTGTGTTGCCATCTCTGCCCCCGACCTTCGTACCTGAGAGGGCTCGTTGTACAGACAGTATTCGCCGGCTGAAACGTGGACGTTTGCGTCGCTTTCGTGTCTGCGCTACCCCCTCCGTCTCACCGTCAGGGTCAAGCCGTGTGTTCGCCTCGAGGCTTGTATGATAGGCTTTTTGTTCCATATTGGGTATCACAGAACCACATGAAGTCCACACGAAAGGCGCTTCGTGACGATGACATATTTAAGGACACGTATGAGCGTCTCAACTGCGCAGACTGTGAGAAAGTCCTGAAGACGACAACCGATTCGAACGCTGTGTTTGACCTTCGGACATGTCCTGAGTGTGGTACAGAGTACAAAGATCTTCGTTGACGACCACCAACGGCGACACGCTTGTGACTCCCTCTCATACGAGACGTGGTCAGACTCGCTGGGGGAGACTGAACCTGTGACGGGCCGCAGTGGGTTCTTCGAAAATAATTTCTTGCCGGCATCCACCCGAATTTTCCATTACAATTATACCTGTCAGTAGAATTTTTTATTCAGATACATGTTCCCGTAATGGATCACCTCAACAAGATCTCCGTCGAAGAACTCCAGGAGCGCTTGACAATGTTGAGGGAAACAGGCCGACCAACAGCTGTTAGCTGCGATCGCGTACAAAAACGGCGTCACGCAAACCGAACTTGCCGGGTGGTACGACACAGTGAGAAAAACGATGTATAACTGGCTCAACCGACTCGATACCGACGAATCACTTGCACGAGCTGTTACAGGTGCTCACCGACCTGGGCGAAGACGAAAACTCTCAGAAAAACAGCAACAAGAGGTTGAGCAAACAGTCCACGAATTACCCGGAGAGATCGGCGCTGACGCGCCGGTGTGGACGCCGGCGCTCGCACAAGAGTATCTTGAAGAAAGGTACGGCGTCAACTACTCAATCCCAAGCTGCCGACGGTTGTTGAGAGAAGCGAGATTGAGTTATTCAGGATCGCTGGTAGGGTGCTCGTGTCCTGTCAGCAGACAGAACACGAGCACCGAGGACTGCGAGCATGTCTTCGTCACCACGCTGCCCACGCACACAGCCGTGGACTGCTCAGATCTACTGCTGTGGACGTCTACCAGCATTCATATTAGCGCACGCTCGGTAAAAAAGCTTCAGCCTCCACGAGGCTAGCCGTAGGTACCCACCCTCTTACAGGCTGAGCGGGCCGAGTGCTTCGGGGCTTGACCTCAAGGCGGTTCACTGCCGGGTGATTGGATCCCCGCGAGTTTAGTCGTGGGAGGAGTCAACCACGGCTGTTTCTCACGCTCCGATCAGGACACTGGTCTGCCGCTCTTGTGGCAGGATCGGAATTCACTTGCCATCGGGCAAGTCAGCATTGTTATGAGCTGGAAGGAGGCCGCCGAACCGGTGCTCTCGCGGATGCCCGTCGTGGAGCGGCCCGCGGGGCACGTCCCGTTCAAGCGGAAGCTCACGTGGACGGCCGGAATCCTGATCGTCTACTTCTTCCTGACCAACATCAACCCGTTCGGGTTGGCGGTCGGGCAGGGGTCGGACTTCTTCGGACAGTTCCGGTCGGTGCTGGCCGGATCGTCCGGGTCGTTGTTACAGGTCGGTATCGGACCGATCGTCACGGCGTCCATCGTCCTCCAGCTGCTGGGCGGTGCGAACCTCCTCGGGCTCGACACGGAGAACGACCCGCGTGACCAGGTCCTCTACCAGGGCCTCCAGAAGCTGCTCGTGATCATCGTCTCGGCGCTGACGGCGGCGCCGATGGTGTTCACCGGGAGCTTCCTCCCGGCCGACGACGCGGTCGCGAGCGCGCTCGGCATCGGCACGTTCGGAGTCCAGCTGCTGATCTTCGCACAGATCTTCGTCGGCGGCATCCTCATCCTGTTCATGGACGAGATCGTGAGCAAGTGGGGCGTCGGCTCCGGCGTCGGGCTGTTCATCATCGCGTCGGTGAGCCAGCAGATCGTCGGCGGCTTCTTCA